>JBHJGR010000378.1:0-8051 GCA_050331615.1 Elainellaceae cyanobacterium | reverse complement strand
AAGTTACCTGGTCCGAGGAGCTATTTCACATCGCGGGGCTTGATCCGGCTCAGTTTGAACCCAGCTATCCAGAAGACTTTGCCCTGATCCATCCAGACGACCGAGACCAAATTCGGCTGGCTGCCGATGCGGCGATCGCCCGCGGCACCCCCTACGAGGTAGAGCATCGGGTTGTCAGATCAGACGGCACCACTCGCCATCTGGTCAGCCGGGGCGAGGCGGTGCTGGGTCTTCATGGTGAAGTCATCAAACTGGTGGGGACGGCGAGTGACATTAGCGATCGCAAGCAGGCCGAAGCGCTGATTCGAGCATCGGAGGCCCGCTATCGGGGAGTGGTCGAAGACCAGACCGAGTTCATCTGCCGCTTCCAGCCTGACGGCACCCTGACGTTTGTCAACTCTTCCTACTGCCGCTACTTTGGCCGTTTGGAGGCCGAGCTACTGGGTTTCAATCTCCTCGACCTGGTGCCCGATACGGACCGCCAAGAGGTCGCCCAACTGCTGGCGGATTTGCGGTCCCTGACGCCCGCAAATCCTACTGTAACCCAGGAGCATTCGGCCCTGACGCTGGATGGCCAGGTGGTGTGGCAGCAGTGGACGAATCGCGCCATTTTTGATGCCACGGGGCAGTTGGTGGAATTTCAGGCAGTGGGGCGGGATATCACTGAGCGCAGACGGGCGGAAGAAGCCCTGCAGCAAAGCCAGGCCCAGCTCCAGCTCGTCACCGATTCTGTCCACGGCTGCATTTCCTACGTTGACTCATCCCGCCGCTACCGATTCGTGAACCACGCCTACGAAAGGTGGTTTGGCTGTCAGAAAGCGGATGTGCTGGGGCGCACCGTCGCCGAGGTGATTGGTACCGAAGCCTACCGTCGAGCCCAGCGACACATTGAGCGCGTGTTTGCGGGTGAAACTGTTGACTACGAAGCCGAGATGCCCTACCAGACGGGGGGAACCCGCTATATTTCGGCAGTACTGGTACCCGATATCAACGACCAGGGAGAGACGCTCGGCTACTACGCGCTGATTGTGGATATTAGCGATCGCAAGCGGGTCGAAATGGCCCTGGAGCAGACCAATCGGCAATTACAGGCATTTCTGGACAATGCGCCCGCCGCCATCGCCATGTTTGATGTAAACGGACGTTACTATCGGGTGAACCGGAAATTTACCCAGTTGTTCCAGCTAGCGGCATCAGCGATTGTGGGACAAACCTTTGATGTCCTGTTCCCCAAAGCGATCGCCGATTTGTTTAGAACGCGCATTCAGCAGCTTGCCACCACCCGCCAGTCGCTCGAAATTGAGGACGAGATTGAGATTGATGGCGATCGCCGCATCTATCGCTCCATCCTTTTCCCAGTGGTCAACTTTAGCGACATCGAGCAGACGCCCCAGCAGTTTTGGACCATCGCCCTCGACATTACCGAGCGCAAGCGCATAGAAGTGGCGCTGCAGGAAAAAACCGATGAACTAGATCGCTTCTTTTCCGTGGCCCTGGATTTGCTCTGCATCGCCGACACCGACGGCTACTTCCGCCGCCTGAACCTTCAGTGGGAGAAAACCCTGGGCTATAGCCTGTCGGAGCTAGAAAACACCAGCTTCACGGACTATGTGCATCCGGACGATCGGCAGGCGACGCTGGAGGTCTTGGCGGCCCTGGCAGAGCAGCGCGTGGTCTCGGGTTTTGTCAACCGCTATCGCTGCCGCGACGGCACCTATCGCTGGATTGAGTGGCGGTCGGTGCCCGTGGGCAACCAGATCTACGCGGCGGCCAGGGATATTACGAGTCGCAAGCAGGCCGAATCCCAGATTCAGCAGGCACTCAAGGAAAAAGAAGTATTGCTACAGGAAGTCCACCATCGCGTCAAAAATAATTTGCAGCTTATCCAAAGCATGCTGCGGATGCAGCAGCGGCGGCTCAATAACCCGGAAGCTGCCCAAATTTTGCAAGAAAGCTGCAATCGAGTGGTGGCGATTGGTCTGGTGCATGAAATTCTCTACCAGTCCAACAACCTGGCCCAAATTGACCTAGCTGACTATATCCCTGCCATTGTTCAGCATGTGATGGCCTCCTCCCGCTCCATTGGCCGGTCCATCACCGTCAATACCCAAATCCAATCAGTCATCGTGCCCATGAAGAAGGCCATTTGCTGCGGGCTGATTCTCAATGAACTGGTAACTAACGCCTTGAAATATGCGTTTCCTGGTGGTCAGGAGGGGCAGATTAACATCGATCTATCCGTTATCGCGAACTCGCAATGGGATGTGATTTCCCTGGTGGTGAGAGATAATGGGGTTGGGTTGCCCGCTGGTCTTGATTTGGCCGAACCGAACTCCCTGGGGCTGACCCTGGTCCAGGATTTCGTTGCCCAATTACAGGGCTCGCTTGGGGTTGCGTCGGTTCAAGGAACTCAATTCTCTATTACATTTCGGGTAAAACACCATGACGCTGCCAGCCCCCAGTGAACCCGTCGTCGAGCAGATCCAAATCCTCATCGTTGAGGATGAGCGGGTCGTCGCCAGAGATTTGAAAGACTGCCTGGAGCACCTGGGCTATCGGGTGCCCGCCATTGCTGGAACCAGTGACGAGGCGATCGCCCTGATTGAAGCCCACCGGCCCAACCTGGTGCTAATGGACATCGTGCTGGAGGATAGCGAGCGGGATGGGGTGGAAACGGCCCAGGAAATTCGCGATCGCTTTGGTATTCCCGTTGTCTACCTCACGGCCCACGCCACCCCTACCGTGGTGGAGCGGGTCAAGGCCACGGAACCCTTTGGCTACCTGGTCAAGCCCTTCCGTGAAACTGACCTGTGGGTGACCGTTGAAACCGCCCTTAAGCGCTACAGTGTGCTGCTGGCCCACGAGCGGGATTTGGCGGTGGAGCGATCGCAACAGCTCGAAGTCCTGATGCGTGAGATGGCCGAACTCGACCGGCTGAAGGACGACTTTTTGAGCACCATCTCCCACGAGATGCGCACCCCCCTCTCCAACATCAAGCTAGCCGTCCAGATGCTGACTCTCACCCTGGATCAGCAGGGGTTGCTGACTCCAAAGTCAGAAAGCAAGTCTACCTCGCTTTCAAAGTATCTCAGCGTTCTTCAAGATGAAACCGACCAGGAACTGCTGCTCGTCAATAACTTACTGGACATTCAGCAGCTCCAGGCCAAAAACTATCCCCTCAGCCTTTCTCTCCTGCGGCTGCAAACCTGGCTGCCTCACATTGCCGAACCCTTTTTGCTTCAGGCCGAGACGCGTCACCAAACCCTCACCGTCACCATGACTCCCGAACTCCCCCCAGTCCACACTGATTCCCACGTGCTGACGCGCATCCTGTCTGAACTCCTCGATAATGCCTGCAAGCACTCGCCTGCGGGTGAGCGTATTCTGGTAAAGGTCCAGGGTCATGGCGTCATCTCCCAAAGTGACCATGATTGGATCAGTCTGGAGGTCTGCAACTCGGGGGTCACCATTGAGCTAGATGACCAGGAGCGGATCTTTGACACCTTCTATCGGGCGACTGGGAGCGATCGCTGGGCAAGCAGCGGCACCGGCCTGGGATTAGCTCTAGTCAAGAAATTCACCGCCCTCATCGGCGGCCAGATCACCGTCAGCAGCCCGCCAGGCTGGGTGTGTTTTCGCGTTGTTTTGCCGGTATAGCCCTACGGGCTAAGGTTTGAGTGTGGAACCCCGGCGGCGCGGGGGTTTCGCACCTCTTGAATGTCCTAACATGAAAGCGTAGCGCTATAAAGCTCGCATAGGTACCCGTTATGACGACAGCCCAGCGGCTAACCTTTGAACAATACCTGGAATGGGACGATGGCACCGACAAGCGCTATCAGCTGGTGGATGGGAGGCTAATTGAGTTGCCGCCAGAGTCAGAACCGAATACCTCCATCGCTAACTACCTGTTTCTCCAGTTAGTGAACGCTGGCATCCCCTTTCGCCAGGTGCAGCCCCATGCCTGCGAGCTTCAGGTTCCGGTGCTACGGCCCGGTGACCCAGCCAACCGCTTCCCCGACCTGGTGCTCCTGCGGGAAGACCACCTGGAGCTGACTCGCAGGCGGTTGACCATCACCTTTGATATGCTGCCGCCCCATCTGGTGGTCGAGGTTGTTTCGCCAGGAGAGCGCAACCGGGAGCGGGACTATGAACGCAAGCGACGACAGTATGCGGCCCGAGGCATTCCCGAATCCTGGATTGTTGACCCAAACGCGGGGGCGATCGCCATTCTCCAACTGGATCAGGGGCGCTACGCCGAAGTGGGCCAGTTTACTGAGGAAGCCATCCTCCAGTCCCCTGAGTTAGCGAGTCTGGGCAAATGATCCTACCCGATGACGCAGGGGCAAATAGCCATTTGCCCCTACCGACCGTTCGACTGGGGGTGGAATTTTTCCCAGAAATCGCCTTAACTGAAGCCCTTGCCTGATTTCTTTTTGCTTGATTTCTTGGACTTTGTTTTCTTCTTATTCAGCTCGCTCACCTCCTGTAGGGGAGACTTGCGGGGTTTGGGTGGCTTCCAGGTAGGCAGGGCAGTCGTCTCGAACCCTTGCTCTGCTGGGTGCGTCGGTTGAGGATTAGGTGGGACGATTTTATCGGCAAGCTGACTGATCGCCTCATCGAGGTTGGGACGCACAACGATCTGATCGCTCAGGGGTTCTCTCTGGTGAATGCTGGCGGCAAACTGCTCGGCTTCAGCAGCAAACTCGTCTTCTGGGACGCTGTCAGGACAGGGCCAGCGATGGACGAAGTCATATTGCCAGAGATATTTTGACAAACCCTCCCTGAGGGACGTTTTGAAGTTCTGGGACTCGGCGATCGCCCCCTGAAATACTTCCTCGTCGATGACTTGCCGGGACCGCAGAAATTCATACAGATAGGGAATTCCCCAGACCAAAGCAAAGCCTGCCGCCTGCCTTCTTGAAAGCAAGGACACTATCAGGTTATACAGATATCGGTCAAGTTCTTTATGGTCGATGGCAAAATACTGATTCAGCTCATCCACGCTGCTCAGCACGTTTTCCCGCCCGTCGTAGTCGTCATCGCTGTCCGAAAAATATTGGCGGTTCAGCAGGGGCTGAATCGTTTCCCAGATCAGACGGCTGCATTTGAAGCTGATTTGATATCGGCGCTTCATGTAGCGGCAGAAGCCCATTACCAGGTGACGCAACGCCGAACTGGAGCTTTGCTCTAGCCGCTGGTAAAATTCAGGGTCTTCGCCAATCCCGACTTCAAGGACAGCGGTCAGATCGTAGGCAATCTCAGCCATTATTGATTCGGTATTCTCAAATCCATACTGCTCCAGGTCTGCCCCCACTGCATCCCAGTCGATCGCTTCCCCCCGCTGAATCCGCTGATCAAGCTGATCAAAGGTGTCGAAAATGAGTACCGCGGTAAAGCAGGTTTCGGTCCCCCGCAGCAGCTTCGGAGAATTTTTTACCGGCTGATAGACTGCTTGACACAGTTCTACCAGGGGCTCGTGCACTTCATAAAACTGCAGGTATTCCAAAATCTTGAGCAGCTCCTCGATCGCCTCATCAGGCTGGTCGTAGAAGTACTTCAGGACGTCCTGGAGGGCATCCATTTGACCATGAAATAGATGATATTGGACGAAGAAAGTCGCGTAATACTGGAATTCCTGGTGGAAGAAATCTGGCTGCTGTAGCCGCAGCGTTTCAGCAAATAAAAAGCACTCTTCGATCTGATTGGCGTTGACCAGCAAATCCCACATTTCTACCGCAATTATGCCCAAATCGGCCTCTTCGGCATAGTCGAGAGGAATGGGACGGGCGATCGCCTCTTTCACCATTTCATACTGGTGGGCGGGTGATGATTGCAGGTATTCTTCGTCCCACTGGTCGAGGTCGGTAAGAAATAGAGACATAGGATGCAGCCAGATTCAGATGGGTTCCAAGCTATATGGGGCTATTTTAGCGGATGCGATCGCCACTTCGATTGATCCACCGATCGATTCCCGCAGATCCGCACAGGTAAAGGCCAGTGGGGGGCGCATCCCCAAGAAAATGTAATGAGTTGTGCTCAAGCACTTAGGTTGGTACCACTTTGGGGAGACGGATCGTCCTTGGGAACCCTGTGACAGATATCCCGTCTTCTGACCCGTAGGTTAGAGGTCCTCGCTCTCCCATAACGCCGGACAGGGCTGAATCTACCGCTTCTACCATTTATTCCTGCCTGCTGAGGACTTTCTTCTCCACAGACTTTATTTGGAGGGCGATCGCGATTTCGTCCAAAAAAGGTATTTCCCGGACTGAAACAAAGTCCGTGCAACTGGTTTTGCAATCCTATAGTGGCAAAGTTGCGATCGCGTATTTGCTGAGCCACAAGCAAACCGTTGCCCCCAGCGCCTCTGCGCTACAAGAGCTATCTGTGCAACCAACCTTTTGTTCAATTAGAGGATTCATCAAGGAGCTATTATGGCTGACCTTTCAAACTCGCTTGTTTCCGAATTTGACGCCATTACCTTTCGCTTTGACGGCAATCATAACGACAAGGACGACGATGCCGCCCTCCTCGATGCAGCTCCAGGGGGAGATGCTGCTGATGGGGTAGTCCTTGCTCAAAACGGTCAAATCGTGCTTGAAGCTGAGTCCGCTACCCTTGAGGGTAACTGGGAAACCATCAATGCGGATGGCGAAACGGCTGTTCTTTGGGATGCGGCTAAAAGTAGCTACGGCAAGGTTCCAGACGGGCAAACCCTGAAATATGAGTTTGAAACCGATGAGGGAGGTGCCTATAGCATTGCCATGCGATCGGGACGGATCAAAGATGTGATGAATGCGAGCGATCGCTACAAAAACGGCAAAGAGCGCACTGACACGGGCAATGATGCCTATGTTTCCATCGTCAATGCCGAGACGGGTGAGGTGGTGAAAAAGCCCACCAAGCTGTTTACCGGACTGGGCGGTTCTGACGGTGACTTGCGCTGGGGAACCACCTTTGACGCTAACCACAAGAAGTCCTCAGCCCAGGTTGATCTGGATGCGAATACCCGCTACCGCCTGGAAGTAACGGGGCGATCGGATGGGTATTTTCTGGATCGCATCACCTTGAGCAATGATGGTTTCCTGAGAGATGCAGATGCCTCCCCCTCGCCTACCCAGGGCAGCACTCTGGCCTCCGATCCCAACTCCACACCCGGTTCTGAGACGCCGCCAGCGGATTCCTCCATGCCGGGTTCTGAGACGCCAACGGATGCTTCCTTCATCGAGCAGGTCCTAACCCTGACCAATGAGTTTCGGACGGCAAACGGCAAGGCTCCCCTCACCCTCAACGCCGACCTCACAGAAGCCGCCGCTGACCATGCCTCAGATATGGCCCAGCAGGACTTCTTCAGCCACACGGGCCAAGACGGCTCCTCGGTGCTGGATCGCGCCCAGGAGACCGGATACGATCCCCGAGCGGTGGGCGAAAACATCGCGGCAGGACAAACAACCCCCGAGCAGGTGGTTCAGGCATGGATCGATAGCCCTGGCCATCGGGCAAACTTGCTAAGCGACAACTACACCGAACTTGGCGTCGGCTATACCTTCCTGGAGAATGACACCGGCAACGTCAACTACAACCACTACTGGGCCCAGGTATTTGGTAGCAGCGCCAGCGGCAGCACGGACGCCGGTACAGGCGGCGGTACAAACAGCAGCACGGACGCTGGTACGGACGCCACTATGGACGGCGGCACAGACGGCAGCATGGACGCTGGCACAGACGCTAGCACGGGCGATGACATGGACGCTGGTACAGACGGCGGCATGGACGCTGGTACAGACGGCGGCATGGACGGCGACATGGACGCTGGCTCGGAGGGCGGCACGGACGCTGACATGGATGCTGGCTCAGAAGGCGGGACAGACGCCAATACAGACAGCGGCATGGATGGCGATATGGACGCTGGCTCAGAAGGCGGCACAGACGCTGACACGGGCGCTGACATGGACGCGGGCTCAGAAGGCGACACAGACGCTAATACAGACTGATCGGATGAGCACGCGTATGAACTCGAGTCACGCGAATATCGCGTCTGCCGTCTTGTGCGT
>JBHJGR010000377.1:0-22663 GCA_050331615.1 Elainellaceae cyanobacterium | reverse complement strand
CCGTCCCGCCCCGCCCCCCAGGGAACCTTTGCCGGAGGTTGCCGCCCTGGCCGACCCCACCCTGCCCGACTGGATTGAGCAGATCAGCCCGACTGGAACCGCCGATACTTTGGCCCAGATTCGCATCCGCTTTGCCGAGCCGCTGGTGCCCGTGGAAAGTTTGGAGAGTGGCGATCGCACCCAGATACTGGACAAGTTTGCGGTCTTTCCCGAAATCCCTGGGGAGTTTCGCTTTCTGACGCCGCGCATGGTGGGCTTTCAGGGCGATCGCGCCATTCCTCAAGCAACCCGGCTGCGGGTGACCCTCAAGGCGGGGCTGGCCGATCTGGCGGGGCACCAGCTCAGCGAAGATTTGCCCTGGACCTTTACCACCGCGCCAATTACCCTGACGAATCTGCCCGGTGCGGCAAGCGGGCGGGGCGGTGAACCTGACCCAATCGAATTGGAACCCACCCTGGAGTTTAACGCCAACGTCCCCCTCGACCTGGCCTCCCTGCGGGACCACCTCACCCTGACGCCGGAGAACCAGGAAAGGGCTGTCCCAGTAAGGGTGGTAGAGGCCGAGTATGAGGACGAAACCCTTTCCCCCCAGGAGCGATTTGACGCCGCTGCTCGCCCCTGGACCTACCACGTCACTCCCGAACGTCCCCTGGACAGGGCCACCCGCTACCTGTTCTCTGTCTCACCGGGTCTGCGTCCCGCTGGGGGAAACCTGCCGACCGAGGGCAGCATCGACAGCGCTGTGACCACCTATGCCCCCCTCGCCTTTGAAGGGCTGGAGTTAATCGGGGCAGGCAGCGGCGGCGGAGCGACGGGACGCTTTGTAAACGGACTGGCGCAACTGAATTTCAACAACGGTCTGGTGGCCGAAAGCGCCACGGAACACATTACCGTCGAACCGCCGCCCAAGGAAGCTCCCAGCCTGGTGCGGGCCTACGACAACGACTCCGTGGTGCGGCTCAACCCCTGGGCCTTGGAGCCGAACACCACCTACACGGTCACCATTGACGCGGGAGTGGCAGACCGCTTTGGGCAAACCCTGGCGGAGCCGGTGACAGCCCAATACACCCCCGGTGACCTGACGGCTGACCTCTGGGCACCCACTGGGCTGAACATTTTTCCCGCCAGTCAGGATCTCCAGCTCAACCTCTCGACCGTGAACCTGCCGGATGGGGGGTATCGGGCCGCCTATGGGGTAGTGCAGCCAACGGATCTGGTGAGTCGGGATTCGGCCTATCCTCGGAGCGATCGCCCCAACCTGCTGCCCAATGCCGCCGACTGGCCCACCTTCCCGGTGAATGGGGAGAAGAATGCGATCGCCGACATCACCATCCCCCTGCGAGAACGGCTGGGAAGCACCACCGGAATGCTGGCCTACGGCATCACCGCCCGCACCACCCCCTACGACGACAACGGCGCGCAGCGCTGGCGAGAGCCAGAATTCTACGGGCTGGTGCAGCTCACTAACCTGGGGGTCTTTGCCCAGTGGTTTCCTGAGTCGGGCCTGGTGCGGGTGCATCACCTGGCGGACGGTTCCGCCGTTGGCAATGCCACGGTAGACATCTACCGCTCCGACCTCTATGACGACACGCCGCCCCCGGCCAATCCTGCCCCCTGCGCCACCGGCACCACAGACGGCACGGGCACCCTCGAACTCACCGCCGCCGACCTCCAGAACTGCATGGCCGGGGCAGCCTTCACCGATCCGCCCGAACTGCTGACCGTGGCCCGCGAAGGCAGCGACTGGGCCTTTGCCCGCACCCAGTCCTACAGCGGCGGCTACGGCTACGGCATTGATGCCGGATGGAACAGCACCCAACCCCAGTCGCGGGGCACCGTCTTCTCCGATCGCTTTCTCTACCAGCCGGGGGAAACGGCCTGGCTCACGGGCACTGCCTACTACTTACAACAGGGCACCCTGCGCCAGGACACCAACACCGCCTACCGGGTCACCATCACCGGCCCAGAAGGCAATGAACAGGATCTGGGCACCCAGACCACCAACGACTTTGGCACTTTCTCCCTCCAGTGGGACATTGGCCCCGAGCAGCCTTTGGGCTACTATTCCGTGCTGGCCAAAGCCGACAATGGGGTAGAACTCCAGGGGGAATTGCGGGTGGCGGAGTTCAAGCCCCCCAACTTCCAAACGGAACTGACGGTGGAGCAGCCCTTTGCCACGGTGGGCGAAACCCTCCAGGCGGAGGTGCAGAGCAACTACCTGTTTGGCGCACCCGTCCAGGGGGGCACGGTGAACTACTACGTGACCCGCCGCCCCACCGAGGTGACGCCTGAGGGGTGGGACGACTTCACCTTTGGTCGCCAGTGGTACTGGCCGGAGGAGCGCCCCAATGTGTCCAGCGACGTGCTGGAAACCAGCCAAACCCTGAGCGACCAGGGGCAGAGCCAGCTCTCGGTGGACATTGCCGATGACCTGCCCTACCCCATGACCTACCGCATTGATGCCGAGGTGGTGGATGTTTCCAACCTGTCGGTGGCGGATTCGCAAACGGTGACGGCGCTGCCCGAGGAGCGGCTGATTGGCCTCCAGCATGACTTTGTCGCCAATGCCGGGGAGCCGTTTGCAGTAGACGTAATCGTCACCGACCCGCAAGGACAGCCCCGCCCCCGGCAGGCGGTGAACCTGGTGCTGGAGCGGATTGACTACAGCAGCGTCACCGAAGTGATTGAGGGCAGTGCCTCCCCCAACTATCAGGTGGAGTATGTGCCAGTGGATGAAGTCTCGGTGCGATCGCGCAACACCGCCCAACCCGTACAGCTCAGTGCCCCCGAAGCTGGCCCCTACCGCATCCGCGCCACCTTTGCTAATGGGGATGAACGATCCGCCACCGACAGCCGCCTCTGGGTGACGGGCGCGGCAGCGGTTTATTGGGGCGATCGCTACACCGACAACCGTCTGGAAGTGCAGCTCGACAAAGACCGCTATACCCCCGGCGAAACCGCCACTGCCCTGATCCAGTCGCCCTACGCATCGGGGGAACTGTACTTTGCCGTGGTGCGCCACGATCGCCTCTACGAACAGGTGGTTCCCGTGGAGGGGGGCGCGCCCCAGGTGTCCTTTACCGTGACGCCGGAGATGCTGCCCAATGCGGCGGTGGAGGCGGTGCTCATCCGCCAGGGGGCACCTTTGGATACAGATCTGCCCAGTGATTTGGAGAACCTGGCCAGCGTGGGCTTTGCGCCGTTTAATGTGGACTTGGGCGATCGCTACCTCACCCCCGAAGTCACCCCCGCCCAGCCCGAACTCCGCCCCGCCAGCGAGCAAACCCTCAACCTTTCCCTCACCGACAGCCAGGGCCAGCCCGTCCAGGGGCAGCTCACCGTGATGGTGGTGGATGAGGCGGTGCTCCAGCTCAGCGGCCACCGTCCCCCCGACCTGGTGGAGACCGTCTACGCCGACCAGGACATTTCCACCCGCTTTGCCGACAACCGCTCCGAGGTGGTGCTGCGGCCCCTGTCGTCACCTTTGGAGAAAGGCTGGGGCTATGGTGGCGGCTTCTCCGCTGGCGGCGAAAGTACCCGCATTCGCAGAGACTTCCAGGCCCTTGCTTTCTACGAGGGGTCCGTGCTGACAGACGCCCGGGGTGAGGCCCAGGTGCGCTTTACCCTGCCCGATAACCTGACCACCTGGCGGGCGATGGTGGTCGCCACCGACGGCAACCTGCGCTTTGGCAACAGCGATACTACCTTCATCACCACCCAGCCGCTGATCACCGCCCCCGTACTACCCCAGTTTGTCCGACCGGGCGATCGCCTCCAGGCAGGACTGTCCATCACCCCCACCCGCGACCAGCGGGGCCAACTGGCCATCCAGGGCACCGTCAGCGATGGCCTCACCTTTGCCGAAGCGGGAGAGTCAACGACTCTGGAAACAAGCGTGCCAGACGGGACCGAGGCTTACCGCTTCCCGATGGAAGTCACTGGCGACGGAGACGTACAGGTGCAGTTTCAGACCCAGTTGGGCCAGGAACAAGATGGCTTCCAGGCGTCCCTGCCCGTGGTGCCCCTGGAGATTACCGACCAGGTGGTGGATGCCGGGTCTACCACTGAGCCGGTGACGATTCCCCTGAGGATGAATGAAGATGTGATGTCCGACGTGGGCGGCCTGGACGTGTCCCTCTCCAGCACCTTGCTGACGGACATCAAAGCCCCGGTGCAGCAGCTCCAGCGGTCAGCAGCCCTGCCAAACCTGTCTACTGCCGCGAGTCGGCTGGCGATCGCCGCAAATCTGCAGATCCTCAGCCAGCAGTACGGCCAGGTGATGGAAGGGTTCAATGCCCAGGAGGAAGCCAGCCAGTCCCTCCAGCGAATGCACCAGCTCCAGCGTCCCGATGGTGGCTTCAGCAGTTGGCCAGGGTTTGAGCAGTCCGATCCCTTTGTTTCTGCTTATGCCGGGGGGGCGATCGCCGCTGCCAATACCGCCGGATTTACGGTGGATGCCGCCATCACCAACGCCCTCCAGCGCTACCTGTCAGACCTGCTGACCAATCCAGGGCAGGTTAGCTGGTGCGAGGCGGCCCTTTGCAAAAACCAGCTTCGCCTGGAAACCCTCACCGCCCTGGCCGCTCTGGGCAACCCCCGGCAGGACTTTCTGGCGGATCTGTACGAGCAGCGGGAGCAGTTTGACTTTGTCAGCCAGATCAAGCTGGCCCGCCACTTAGCCCGCTTTGGTAACTGGCAGACGGAGGCCGATATCCTCGCCAATCAGCTCCAGGAATCGGTCTACGAAACTGCCCGCACCGCTGCCATTAACCTCCCTGACGGCTGGGGCTGGTATCACTCCCCGGTGACTGCTCAAGCGGAGGCGTTGGAGCTGTTTGTGGCCCGCAGCGCCAACCCCGACCTGCTGACCCGCCTGGTGGATGGCCTCCTGGCCCTGCGACAGGACGGCACCTGGCAGACCTCCTACGACAACGCCCAGGCTCTCAGTGCTTTGGTGACCTACGCCCAACTGCTGCCGGAACCGCCCAACTTTGCTGCCACTGTCCAGCTCGACGGTGAAACTCTGGTCCGCCAGTCCTTCCAGGGCTATCAACAGCCCTCCCTGGAAGTTTCAGTGCCCATGACGGAGCTGCCCCAGGGCGATGCCACCCTGGAGCTGACTAAGGACGGAGACGGGGTACTCCACTACCTCACGGCCTACCGCTATCGGCCCCAGGGCAATCCCCCCGGACGGCTCCAGGGTTTGCGGGTGACCCGCTTTGTGCGTCCGGCCAACGACGCCGAAATCCTCCAGCAAATGGGGCTGACGCCCATCGAAGAACCCATCAGCCTGGGACTGGGCCAGGTCTTTGACGTGGGGCTGGAAATCATCACCGACCATCCCGTGAACCACATGATCATCACCGACCCCCTCCCCGCTGGCCTGGAAGCGGTCGATACCTCCTTCCAAACCAGCACCCCCTACTTCCAGCCCCAGCAAGATAGTTGGGAGATCGACTACCAAACTTTGGGGCGCGATCGCGTCCTGGCCTACGGCGATCGCCTGGAAGCAGGCGTCTACACCTTGCACTATCTAGTGCGATCGGTGACACCAGGAACTTTCCTCTGGCCAGGCTCGGAGGTGCGCCTGGAGTATGCCCCGGAGGAGTTTGGTAGAGCCACGGCGGTGACCTTAGTGACGAAAGAATAATGCACCCCATAAATTCACTGGGGCAGTTGCGCTCACGCCGACTTGACAAAGCGGATCAGTTCCCGCACCTGATTGAGGAACTGACTGTCTTCGCTGAGCTGGGCGATCGCCTGCTGAGCCTCACGGGAGAGGCGAGCGTGTTCAGCCTGGTTGATGGCTTTGAACTCTTCCTGGGCACTGGCCAGGTGGGTCAAGTCCTGGCGCAGCGCCTCCCACTGCCGCTGCTGGATGCTGATCCAGGAGGTCGGGTCTTCCAAATCCAATCGCTGAATCAAATCTTTCGTACTATTCTCTAGCTCAATCACCCGTTCTCGCAGCTCCAAAACATCCTCACGGGGATACTTCAGCCCGGTTTGAATCATGCCCAGGCGCTTCACCAAAAACTGGTAGGTGCGCACGGCTGGTCGCAGCGCCGTTAGCAGGAGGGCGGCGATGGAGCCGAAATAACCAATGGCACTCACCTGCCAGAGCGCCAGCAGGTAGAGGGCCACTGCTGATACGAAATGGAGCGAAAGGGCCACCCATAAGCTGCGTCGGGCGATCGTCGCTGCATACTCCTGCTGCTGTGCATCGACGCGAATCCCCTCCTCTGCCGAGAAAGCCGCCTCCGCCAGCACTTCTTTTGCCTGAAAATAAACGTTCCAGGGCACTGTGGTAATGGCCAGCAGCCAGCTAAAGATGGCAATCCCAATGACCCAGTTGACCAAGCTATCGGTAGGGATGTGCAGCCAGTTGACCAAACCAAAGCCTGCTAAAACGAGCAGAATTAGGAACGGTAGCCAAATAAAGGTGTATCTCATAATCGCTTGATGCCCACAAGTATTAGCTATTGAGCGGCCAACAAATGGGCCTTCTCCTTTTGTAGGGCATAAAAATTGGCATCAAGCTCTTAATGTGCCAGTAACCTGGCATGGCAAAAGCCCAAGGCATTCAAGCTGGCCCACGGTGCCATTACCAAGGCCAGCTTCCTTCAGTTCAAACCTTTATATTCAAAGACTGGTTTTGAAGTAGAGTGTTCACAATACCTAGGGGAGGGAATCTCAATGCCTGAGCCTCAAGGCGCTTGAGATTGCCCCGAAGAGATTCACGGTCGGGAAGACGGGCATGCGTGGCTGAGAATCAGGTCGCCGTTGGGAAGCTGGTAGACGCCGTCGGGTTCGATAATGGGGTCACCCGGTTGCCAGGATTGGGAGCTGTCTTCGGGGATGGTCTGCACGTCTCCCGTCGGATAGGGAGACGGACCCAAATCTTCGGGACGAGCGGGCAAGCCGCCTGCGCCTGTGATCACGAAGGTACTGCTGCCGTCTGCGTTGCGGGCGACGCAGCTATTGGCAATTAGGGCTTCGGTGTTAATCAGTCCAGCGGGCAGACCTGCGAGGCTGTTTTGGATGAAGCTCACATCAGGCAGGGTGACGGTGCCGCTGAAGGCTCCCGTGGCGTTGATATCGACGCGATCGTTGCCGTCCAATCCCTCTGGATCAGCTTCTAGGGAGATGGGCGTAAAGTTCTCGCCGAAGAAGATATCGGTGTCGAGGGTGATGTTGCCGCCCTGACCGTCGGCAGCAAAGGCAAGGATGTCGCTGTCGTCAAAGGCGAGAATGGTGTCGGCGGTGAGGGTGATGTCGCCCCCTCCGGCGGTGCCGCTCTGGACGCTGGTTTGAATGTCGCCATCACCAAAGAGACGAATATCTCCGGCGCGGACGGTAATTGCGCCGCCTGCAAAGGCGGCGGCTTGGGTGGTGATGTCGCTGTCCTGGATAAAGAGAATATCGTCTACGACAATTAGGATGTTTCCGGCGTTGCTTTGGTTATTGCTGGTAGCCGTGGTTTGGGGGGCGGGAGCATTGGGCGCATCTAAACCTCGGTCGCTGCGAGAGCTGATTTGGGAGCCGATTAGGTCAAAGGCTCCAGCGCGAATGGTGATATCGCCGCCTTCGCCGCTGGCGGTTTCGGTGACTTCCGAGGCAATGGTGCTGTTGACCAGGGAAATGGTATCTGAAACCCGAATCTCTACGTTTCCAGCATCGCCCTGCCCGGCAGTGCTGGAGATGATTTGGGCGGAGTTGTCCATTTCCAGGCTGCGGCCAATGTTAAGGTTGATGGCTCCTGAGCTGCCTTCACCTTCGGTTTGGGTTGTGATGATGCCCTCATCCTGAATGGACAGGTCCGTTGCGTTGACGGTAATTCTGCCGCCTCTGCCTGCTGAATCGGGGCGCGTATTGGCAAACAGGCCACTTTGCCCCGTGCCTTCATTGGTGACGCGATCGCCAAATTCTGCTACCCGCTCTGAAAAAGTCGGCTCACGACCGGCGAGGGTAACCCGTTCCCCATTGAGGGTGATATCGCCTGCAAGCCCAGTGCTGGCCGTGTTGGAAATCACTTGTCCACCGTTTGTGGCGGCAAAGGTCCTGGCGTTGAGGGTAATGTTACCGCTGGGGAAACGGTTCAGCGTCTGCGCATTAATGGTCGCCCCGTCACTGATGGAGAGGCTCGCCGCTGATAGGCTGATATCGCCCGCCCGCCCCTGCGCATCTTCAAGGGTACGGGCAGAAATGCCGCCTGGGGAACCAAAGCGCTGGTTAACGCCGCTAATCTGGATGCGATCGCCCGCTTCAATACGAATATCACCGGCTCGCCCCGCCCCAGACGTGATGGTGCTCACGGTAGCTCCCGCTTGAATGACGAAGCGGTCCGTGCTGATGCGCACGTCGCCCCCCCGCCCGACTGCATCCGAGGCAACAATGGCAAAAATTCCACTAGCGCCGGTATCATCCTCGGCTTCATCGTCCACTTCCGATGGCTCTCCCACACCACTCAGCTCGATATCCCCAGCCCGGATGGTGATGTCACCTGCCTGACCTTCCCCCGAGGTGCTGGCGGTAATACCGGCCCCGTCTCGAACGATGAGTCGGTCAGCCTGGATCGTCTGGTCGCCAGCGTTGCCGACTGCTTGCCTTTCTACGGTGGAAAAGATGGCGCTGGCCAATCCGTTAGCGGTTCCCAGCAGCCGGACCTCGCCTCCCTGAATCGTCAAGTTGCCCGCGTTACCCTGGCCCGAAGTGCTGGTAACGATTTGTCCACCCGCTCGCAGGGTCAGGCGATCGGCGTGAATCAGGATATTGCCTGCATCACCCGCTGCCGTCTCCAGGACTTGGGATGTGATGATGGGAGGCTGGGTTTCGCCAATCAGCTCAATATCTTCGGCGCGAATCGTCAAACTACCCGCGTTGCCCTGGCCAAAGGTCGAGGCAGAAATGCCGCCGCCCTCCCGCATCACGAGCCGGCCCGTTTCAATACTGAGATTCCCCCCATTCCCTTCAGCCCCCTCTGCAACCAGGGCAGCAATTCCGCTCGGAGCGTCATCGCCACTGAACCCACCAATAAGAATTCGGTCAGCGCGGATGGCGATGTCGCCAGCATCGCCATTGGCAAACGTAGAGGCACCAATCTGAGCCCCATCGCGGAGGCGCAACTCCCCAGTCTCAATATTGATGCTGCCGCCCTGCCCGGTCACGTTTTGCAGTTCGGCAAACAGACCGGCGACAAACTGGTCGCCTGCTAAATTTCTTGGCCCGGTGCTGCCGTCTATATCGATAAAATCGGTGGCTTGAATAACCAGATTTCCAGAAACGCCAAAGAACGAATCGACGTCGTTGCCAGTGGCGGAAGCATTCACCGACGCGCCATCTCGCAGCGTTAACCGCTGAGTTTCAATGGTGAGCGTACCGCCTTCCACCCCTGGCTGAGTGCCGATGACACCTGTGGAGAGCTGACTGCGACCAGACGTGCCTCCGGGACCAGGACGCCAGCCCGCCAGCGCAATGTCAGCCGCTCGGATGGTTAGGTTTCCCGCATTGCCGGATGATGATACGACTTCAGTTGAAATCGCTCCACCGTCTCGAATGCTCAACCGCTCCGTTTCCAGGACGATGTTTCCGCTATTGCCTTGACTAAAGCTACTGCGACTGTTGATGTTTGGGACGAGAGCAGAGGGGAACTGGGAGGTGCCTGACAGCTCAATGGAATCGGCAGCCCGAATCGTAATATCCCCCGCATCCCCCGCAGTGATTGCGTCAAGGGTTCCCGTTCCCGTACTGATGGTTGCAGTATTGAGCAGCTGTAGCTGGCCAGTTTCAATTAAAACGTTGCCGCCTTGCCCGTCCCCGCCTGTGGTTGCAGATATTGTGCCATTGTTTAGGCGAATAGACTGGCGGGCCTGAATCGTAACGGAACCGCCGTTTCCTGGTCCTTCGGTTCCCGCCAGAATTGAAGCGGTTCCTTCAACAGATCCATCCGGCCCAATCCCATCCGCCTCAATTTCCAGGACGCCAGTCTCAATGGCGATCGCCCCACCCGTACCGGTACCAAATACCGTGGTGTCGATACTGGTTGCTGCAGGTTCCGGGGCTGAAATTGTTGACGTACTGCGGTTCGATAAGCGAACGGCATCGGTCGAGCGAATGATTAGCCTTCCACCATCGCCAGCCCCAAAGTTTCTGCCGCTAATCCGAGCCCCATCACTGAGGCTCAGGGTTTGCGTATCGATGGTGATGTCGCCAAGATTCCCGGACGCAGAGCCATCGGTGCGGTCGATGACGCTGATGCTGCTTCTGGGACCCACCAGCTCGATCGAATCGCTCGCTCGGATAGCGATGGAGCCGCCGTCGCCGCCGCCAAAGGTCTCTGCACTCAAGAAAGCAGACTGGGTATCCTCCGATGATTCCAGCCTGAGCTGCGCGGATTCAATCACAATGTCTCCGCCGGTGCCGGTACTGGAACTATTCGTGAGCAACCGACTGCCGTTGGTAAGACGGACTGAATCTTCGGCGCGAACGGTAATGGTGCTGCCGTCGGCTTGATTTTGGGTAACGGCAAACATGCTGCCATTGTTCTCTAGGGCTAGAGTACGGGCATCAAGGGTCAGGTCGCCGGGGCTGCCGGTGGATGAATCCAGGCTAATCGAGAAAATAGAGCTATTGTCTCTGATTTCAGCAGAGCCTGCCTGGATACTGATGTTGCCAGCGTTTGCGTTGTCTGCCCCTACCGTTCCTGTCGATAAAGTTGACCCGTCCAAAATGAAGTTGTCGGACTGGATTTGAATGCCGCCGCCATTGACAACTGAAACGGCACTGTTAACCGCACCAAAGCTTGAGCGCACCCCTCCGGCTGGAAAACCGAGATTACCATCGGCATCAACGGTGACGCGTCCCGGTGCAGCCAGTCCGCCAAGGAAAAGATTGGCATTGATCAGGCTAATCTGGCCGCCATCCAGCCGCACATCGCCGCCTAATAGCGTCAGGTCTTGGCCAGCGGGGACGGTTTCCTCCAAGTTTGCCTGAACAGTGATATTGCCCTGGGGAACTTGGTTAAACCAGTAGGCCGATGGATCAATGGTCAACAGGGATGAGGCTGCTTCGGGGTCGGCTGCACTGAAAAAGCCCTGTTCGCCAAACTGAATGGCATCAGCCGTCGTTGCCATGAAAGAACCTGCTACATCCACGCTTGAGTTGGGGCCAAAGAAGATGCCGTTGGGGTTTACAAAGAAGAGGTTGGCATCGCTGCCAAAGGTGCCTAATGTGCCAAGGATGCTAGACGGATTATTGCCCGTGACTCGGCTGAAGATGTTGCTCACGTCATCTGGGCTGAAGAAAAAAGCACCCCGGCCCTCATCCACATTAAATTCCGCAAAGCTGTGAAACAGGTTCTGCTGCCGCTGTGCGCCGCCTAGGATGACTTCAATCGGTAGGCCAAAAAAATTCTCGATAACCTGCGATCGCTCCTCCCCCAGGGTCTCATCCGGCACGATCAGGCTCTGGGCCATCCCCGGCAAAGCAGACAGCAACAGGCCAGCAGCCCCCATCAAGACAGGATAGAGCAGGTGGGGAAAGTGGGTCATGGTTGATGCCTCTGAGTTGCGACCAGGTCAATCATTGCACAACTTCTAGAGACAAATGCTGCTTTTTGAGTAGCTGAAACATACTGAAACATGATGTGTCTTTTCGTTAAGGAGTGGGGGCTTTCCCTGACCTTTGTCATTGGATTGAATGACCTGACGCTATGGAAGGGGGGCGATCGCAATAGCTAAACTATTCCTAAAAAGGAGATTCCCATGATCAAGCTCTATCACAATCCCATGACCCGCTCCCTGCGGGTGCTCTGGCTACTGGAAGAACTAGGTTTGGACTATGTCCTGGAAACGGTAGAATTTGTGCCTCCTACCTCAGGCAAAGCCTTTGTACAACATACACCGACCGGGAAATTTCCTACTATCGAAGATGGCGAAATTACCATGTGTGAGTCGGGGGCAATTGTGGCGTACTTGATTGAACGCTATGGTGGTGGTCGGCTTACGCCACCGCTCGACTCGCCCTTGCGAGCCAAATATCTCCAGTGGCTGCATTTTCCGGAGGGAATTCTCAATCCCTACATCAACGCCATCCAGCGGTTTGCAGCGTTATCCCCTGCGATCGCTGCCGACTTAGGGAAGGAATTAGATAGGGCGATCGCCCTGATCGACAACGAACTCGCCAACCATCCCTACATTGTCGGAGAGGAGTTCACAGGTGCCGACATCATGCTGGCTGTGAGCCTGCTTTCGCTCAACCTGATGGGACTGTTGGGCGATCGCCATTCCCACATTGCAACGTACTTGGCACGGCTCCAAACCAGCCCAGCCCTGGTCAATGCTTTAGAGAAAGGCACTGTTGAATAGAAGCCCAAACACCGGAGCCAGCAACTATCGTAGGGGCAAATGGCTATTTGCCTTTACCCAATTTATCCCCATACAATGATGCCTTTGAAACAACATGACAAATACGGCTGTGCCGGGAATGACAGTGGCTGTTGGCATTCCTCAGCACGGTCTTTAGTCAGCTTCAATGGGATCGTCTGCAACGGCACCACCCGATCCCTTGACGAGGATTGATTGTTTTGGTGGGCCTATGGGCGTTGAATTGCTACGAGGTAATCATTGAAATGCTAAATCCTACCACTGTTATTTGGGTCCTACTTCCCATCCTGCTGGTTTTTACGGTCCTTCTACTCATCTATCGCCGTCGGCTTGATCGCGAACCCAATCTCCTCAAGCGAGGGTTTCGCTTATTCAGGCTAAACCTGATTCTGCTGGGCCTCTTTACGGCCATTGCGGGGCTATTTGTTTTTCCGCTTGCGCCGCCGCTTAGCACCTTTGGCTATCCCGAAACGGTTGCAGATATCCAGGATGCCGAGCAGCTTCTGCGCTATCTACAGCAGTATAATCGAGCGCTGGTGACCAATCTTCACGCTTTTAGCTGGTTCCTCTACATCTTTGCATTTTGGTTTCTATCCTCAATCTATGGATTTGCAAAGGTAATAACCGATGCCCTCCTGGCTCGTTCGGTCGAGCAGGTCAGGCAATGACGGCGAGAGGAAAAATGACAAACGTCATAGAACTGGATGACCTCCGGCCTTGTAACAAACTTGAAGCGTGTTGCTACATTGAATAACAAACCTCACTTATATCCCTAGAAGGAGCTTCCCCGATGTCCTCTCCAGATAGTGAATCCCAACCCCGTACCCTAAAGGAAACTGCTCTGCTCTTTCTGGGCGGCTCGGGTGCAGGATTGATCGTCTTTATTCTAGGTGGTGCCGCGTGGGACGTCTCCCATTTCTGGTGGGTGATGGCCGCTGTCACTTTATCCTGTGGCCTACTAGCTGTTCTATTGCGGCAAAGATTCGAGAAGCTTTTAACAGGGTTACTCGACAACGCCCCCTGGTTTTAAGCTTCGATTTGAAATGGATTGTAGAAATAGATGATACAGAGAAATACGTGGCTCAAGCCATCTTTAGGATTGGCTTTGAGCTTGGGAGTCGGGCTGTCTGCACCGCTAGTTGCGCCTGCGCAGGCCCAAACGACCTCCTTCACCGATGTCGATCCGGACTATTGGGCCAGTGACTATATCAGCGCACTGGCAGATCTGGATGTCCTTAATGGCTTCCCGGATGGCACCTTTCGCCCCGGTGAACGGGTGACCCGCGCCCAGTTTGCCGCCATTGTGCGTCAGGCATTTTTAGCGTCCGAAACCGCTGCTGCGGCAGAATTTGTGGACGTGCCAGCCAACCACTGGGCGGCTGAAGCGATTAGCGTGGCTCGGTCTGCGGGCTTTCTATCGGGCTATCCCGGCAATACGTTTAACCCAGAGCAAAATATTTCCAGGGCGCAGGTATGGGTGGCGCTGACCAGTGGTTTGGCATACACAACGGATGCTTCGGACGAACTATCCTACTATGTCGATAGCGACACCATTCCCGACTATGCCCGGCCTGGCATTGCTGCGGCAACCAAGGCTGGGATAGTGGTCAATTATCCTGCTGTCAACCAGCTCCAGCCTGAGTACAGCGCCAGCCGCGCCGATGTGGCAGCATTCGTTTACCAGGCACTGGTTCAGCAAGGTCGGGCAGAGCCACTGACGTCAAGTCCCTATGTGGCTAGCTCGACACCTCTATCCTGGCAGGTGACGCCAGTGGCCACCATTCCCACAGGCGATGACCGCATGGCTTTCAGCGGCTCAGGACAAAGGCTTGTCACGCTCAGCGCTGCGGGAGACCTGCTGCGGCTGTGGAATACCCAGACGGGCGAGCAACTGACGGAAATCGTCACCGATGGCGAAACCCGGATTGAAGCGGCGACCATCAATGGGGCCGGAACGCAGGTAGCCGCCATTGTGCAAACCCTGCCCGACCATGCCCTCGAACTGTGGCTCTGGGATCTGGAAACGGGAGAGCAACGCTGGCGACAGCCCCTCGGCATTGCCCAGGGCCAGTTTCGAGATGAACCAGGGTTCGTCGGCACGCGATTAAACCAGGTGGTCTTTCGTCCCAGTGGTCAGCAAATTCTCACCCAGGTCAGTCTGGGCTTTGACGCCGCCGATCGCCCCACTGATATTCAACTCCGACTCCACGACAGCACCACGGGAGAGACGCTGCAAACCCTGGAACCGTCTGCCGGTGGCTATCTGGAACAGTTTGCCTTCAGCCCCGATGGGGAATTCCTGGCTGGAGTGGGCTTTACTAATCCGGGAGCGGCCCTTGAGGCGGAGCAGGTTCTGGATCTGTGGCAACTGGCCGATGGTACGCGCCTTGGCACGCTCCGACCCGATGGGGAGACCTTCGGCTTTGCGGACATCGTGTTCACAGTAGATGGACAGTTGCGGACCCTGGCACAGGATATGCTGTATGACATTCACCTGGACACCTGGGAGGTGCGATCGCCCAACTCCATCACCCGCCTCGACCGCATCACCAGTCTGCCGCTGATTGACCGCCAGGACTACGTGAAACGCCTCAGCCCCGATGGTCGGTTTTACTTCGTCCGCAGTGATGTAGCCGGAACTCGTCTAATCAATACCGAAACCGGGGCAGGGGTCTATTTGGAAGCGGGCTGGGTGGAGAATGCGGTGTTTAGTGCCGACGGCAAGCATTTGGCGATCGCCAACCAAGACAACGTTCAAATCTTCTCCCAGGCCGAGTGATTCATGGCCTTTCATGGTGCGATCGCCGATGACTTTGATTGCCTCTCGTAATGTCAAGAACTGACCCACCCCGTCCGGGCTCCTCCGGTCGTCTACCCATCATTCTCCTGATCCTGGGTGTGATCTCACTGCTTCTGGCAGGGAGCGTGGAGATTAGGCGACGGGCCATCCAGACCAGCTACGCCGACAGTAGCTACGGTCGCGCCGCATTGCCCTTGTCCTCTGGAGAAGCGGTCGAAGTTGACCTGACGCCACCCCCAGTGGGAAATCGGACCGATAAACCCATCATCGTGCTGGACTTTGAAAACTCAACGGTCCCCGATACGCTCCAATGCGTTCCCGTGGAGCAAGGAGCGCTGCGGTGTGATGCCCCCCAGCTTTCTCTGGCGATCGCAGTCAACGTACAGTCAGGGACAGCGTCGGTACCTTTGACCGTAATGGATTCGTCGATTCGCACCGATGAGTCCTTTACCTTATCTGCATCAGCACTGGCTTTGGCCCTGTTTCGAGCAGAACAAGGCCAGACTTACATGGTACAAGTCCAAGTCTTAGAGTGGCCAGGGCCAGTAGCTACTCCCGTCCATCTAGACGTATTGCTGCATCCAGAAACTCGCAAGCAGTTCGTAGTGACCGTAGCCGTCTACTATCGAGTCTATGCGATCGCCCTCCTGAGTCTCACCGGGGTCTGCTTTTCAGCAGCTTTCATTCGGCAAAGGACTGGTAGAAGGAGAAGCTAGCAACCGCTGAGGAGGCGATCGCTCAAAAATGCGCCGATGTCCGGTTTCCTGCTATGCCAATATCCGCTTTGCCCAAGATCTCACCTGCTTGCCTCTCGGCAGTTTGGACACTCCTCCCGCCCAACTTCCCCTCGTTATCCTGGATGCGGCTATCCAAACCGCAAAAGACCTGGGGGATGTGCGAGCGGAATCCTATGCACTGGGGAGAAATCAGAGGTACTGAAGAGGACAGACTTCCCCCCTGCAAGGCAGGTTCTGCCCAACTTTGGCAGCTATTTCTTCTACTTGTGCAGGGATCAGGATTTGCTCTTCCAGGGCAGCTTCTATGGGGGTACACATGCCGGATGCTGTGCCTAGGGCGACTCCCACCACGGTGCCTCCCAGACCGCCCTGCACTAATCCCAGCCCTCCACCGGCCAGAAATCCGACCATTCCCGTTCCTAACGCGATCAATGCGGTATAGATAGGTCTCATCAATGTCTCCTTTGTTGAATGTGTGGACAAATTATGTAAATCTTGTACTTCACTGAGTTGAGCTAAGGCGGGCAATGCCCACCCTACTTGTTTGGTGTGAGAAGCTTAGTCGTGGGCGAAAGCAGTGTGCGTAACTGGACGGAAGGGGCTACTGCTGGCTGCTTTGAACGTACTCTTCCATGTTTTGCTGCCGAGTGGTTAGCTGCTCCGGGGTGAAGATTTCAGCCACGCCTTCACCGTAGTTGGCGATCGCGTCACCGAAAATATTTCCAGCCAGGCGCTCGGCCCGCTCCTGGGGAAGCAGCATCATGAGCAGCAGTTGGGGAAAGCGGGTCTGTGCGGCTTCAACCATTTCAGCGCGAAACTGGCGACGGACCTGGCGCACCTGCTCAAACTGTTCAGGGGTCAGATTTGTGCCTGCAAACTCCCGCTCCAGGTTACGGGTTTCTACAGCAGGATCGCTCTCCGCATCCTCAAAGGGAACGCTATTGGGATCGTGGTCGATGGCTTCAAAGTCCTCGTAGGGCAAATTCTCTGGTAATAGAACTGGGGAATTGGCTGGCTGATCGGATGAAGACTGTGCCCGAGCAAAGTTGAACCATGATTTGGGACGAGGGTGAATGGGTTGCCCCATTGAGCATGTCGCTCTCCGATGGAGTGTGGCTCACCCTTGCCCTGCTTGCCTTTGGTGCAATGGGATTGCGGTTGCCTGTCGCTCAATGGGCAAAGATGGTGTACGTGGCGATCGCCTTCAGCCTAATTGGCGTCATTGCTTCCATCCAGTGGGCAATTGATCCTCTATCGCCCCTGTTGATCATCGTAGTCTTGCGCAGTTGTCTACTGTTTGGACAGGGTGGGCGCTGGGCGATCGCCAGCATCACCTGGCTGGTGTATCCATTCACCATCGCGCCGATCTTGCTGATTCTCTGGATTGCCCTAGATCCGCGCTGGCGGACGAGTTGGAGCATTGACCGACTTCCTGATGGGGTGGTTATTACCCCTGGCGGCGGCCTTCAGTTCGGTGCCAGCTTCAGCCCAGAGCAGGTGCAGCAGTTTCTTGGGCTGTTGCGGAATTTCATTCTCTACTTGCTGTTAGACAATCTCCTATCGTTTGGGCTAATCCTACTATTCGTGCTGCTGCTGGTCAACTCCCTCGTTGGCGAGCGGCAGGGACGCCGCAAACTGGCCCAGGCCCACGAACAGCTTTACCAGTACTCGCTGCAAATTGAAGACCAGGCAACGCTTCACGAGCGCACCCGCATTGCTCGCGAAATTCACGATTCCCTAGGGCATCTGCTCACCACCCAGGCCGTTCTGCTACAGAACGTTGAGATGTCGCTCCAGTCAGATTCTGAGGCAATTCAACCCCTACTGCACCAAATTCAGCAAATCTCTGCTCAGGCACTGATCGAGCTGCGGCAGTCGGTTGGTCTGCTGCGCACGGATCCACTCCAGGGGCAAACTTTGCAGGCGGCGATCGCCCACCTGGTCGAAGACTTCCATCACACCTCGGGCGTTCGTCCAACCTGGACGTTTGCGGTGCCGTTCCCCTCGCCCCATCGCATCCAGGTAGCGGTATATCGAATCCTGGAAGAAACCCTACCAACGTCCACAAACACAGCCAGGCCACCGAAGTCAGGATTATCGTCAGGTGCCAGCCCATCGCTGGGGAGCGATCGCTCCTCGATGCGGCTCTGCTGGGGAGAACGCATTTATTGCTGCAAATCGAGGATAATGGGAAAGGATTTCAGGTAGAGCAAAATGCGACCGGGTTTGGACTGCGCGGCATGCAGGAACGCGCTGAGAGCTTAGGTGGAAAATTGCAGATTGTGAGCCAGCCGCAGCACGGCTGTCAGGTGTTTGTCTCGTTACCCATGCCCTAAATTGCCCTATGATTCACCTGCTACTGGTTGAAGATCAAACCCTCCTCCGTCAGGGGCTCAAGCGCCTGCTCGATGCCCAGCCCGAGCTCCAGGTGGTGGGCGAGGCGGAGAACGGACAGCAGGCCATTGAGCAGGTCGAGCAGCTTCAACCCGACATGGTGTTGATGGACGTGCGCATGCCAGTGATGGATGGCGTGACCGCAATTGCCTGAAACAGCAGTTCTGCATCTTGAAAAAATGGTTCTCGTTGCAGCAAAAAATCTAGAACAATATTGGTATCAACTAAAACTCTCTCTGAAGATACTTCTCCACCCGTCTCTCTTCCAGCATCACTGCCACCTCTTCATCCGTCGGTGCAGGCTGCTCTGTTTTTAACAATCCCTTCATCCGCCGAATTGCACTAGAGCGGTCTGGTTGAGCAACGGTCGTATCTTGCAAAGACTCAACGATAACAGAGATCAGTGCGAGGCGATCGCTGGGCGGCAATTTAAAGATTTGCGCTTTTAGTTCTTGTGACAGCAAGACTGCTCCCAGATTCAACGGGATTTATCATCTACTATGAGCGATCCTATCCTTAATGACCAAGCTGATGTTTGTGTTACGACTCCAGCTACTTGTTCACCTTCCAGAAGTTGCCTGCTGTCACCAAACGGCTTTTGCTGTCTAACGTTCTCCTTCAGCGGCGGCAAGTAACCTCGAACTCAGCACCGAGGATTTGCGCCCGTCCGCTGCAAGGGGGTTGTTGTGCTGCCGACGGTGACAGAGTGTTCAAATGGGACAAGAACTGTCACTTTCTGTAAACATCTTTTCGGTGTTTGCATTGTAGAAGGAGAATGAGCAACTCTTTATCGTCGATCTCGTAGCGAACACGATAATCACCAATACGAATGCGGTACTCATGGTCTGAACCTTTCATTTTGACCACTCCATCAGGACGTGGATTTTCGGCAAGTTGCTCAATCTTCTCAGCAATGCGATCGTAAACGTCATTAGGCAAAGCATCTAGCTGTTTCTGCACAGCTTTCGGTGTGATGATGGTGTAGGTCATGCCGATCGCTCTGCACGATGCGCCTTGTATTCATCGAAGGTCATGTAATCCCCTGCTGTATAGTCAGCGCGAGCCGCTTGAATTTCAGCAATGTCTTCTGGAGAATCTTCATCATCGGGGAATAACTCTGCTTCCAAAAGTTCCAAAAGCTGATGCTTCTCAGCCACTCCTAGTGATGAAACTGCTTCTAAAAGTGATTGAAATGAGATATCTACTTTCACAGTATTCTCAGCCATTAGAACTTTCCTCCATTTTTAATTTTATGTTTTGCATTTTTAATTGCTCTTGTGCCCATTCTCGTAGTTGTTCATCGGGATCGTTGATGGCGCGATCGCGCAGCAGTTCAAGCATTTTTGAGTTATCAGGATATTGAGTGATAAATGTGCCTAAAATAGGATAATCACACTCAACTAAATCTCTAAATCCTCCCTTAGTAACTCTTCGATTAAGTATAAGAGATAGCAATCTCCAGATATTAACAGCGTTTATCTTAAGGCGGTACTCTTCAATACCCATAAAACCAGAAATTTCCCTAAAGGTTTTTCCTTCCCACGCCATTTTCAAAAGCTCTATATTTTCCCGTAAATACTCCGTTGGCTGTCTGATGAGCTTGTATAGATATGGTAACGATTGTGCATTATTAAAATATTTGGCAATCATAAGCGCAGCAGCAAAGCTCATATTCTTCCTCGATTCCTGATAAATGCATCTCCAAAATAATGAAAGTGTTTCTGGTAGATCATAGAAATTTTGGGCTACAGTCTCACAGATTGTTTCCGCAGCCTTAAGGCTTAAATGATTATTTAACTCGTTCTGAAGTTCATTTTCTAGAGCTTGAAATAATTTCATCGCAGAGTGCTCGATGCTGTGCCGATTCTTTATTTCCTGCAAGCATTTAGATGCTACTAGGAGATTAATCAATCGTGGATTTTGAAGGAATATACCTTCCGCATAGTTATCTAAGAATTCTTTCTGCTTGCACTCCTCAGTCATCAAAAATTCTATCAATTCACCTGCGAACTTGGGATCGATCGCCCCACAAATCAACCTCATCACCTCATGCCAGGTTTCGTCTTGCCAGTGCTGTCCAAACACTTCATCGCGTAATTGTTCAAAGGTGAGAGTGCGTTGTTTCTCAAAGCGATGGACAATCTCAACCGCACAGAAATATTCCAAGAAAGTGCGATGCATGAAGCCGTAGGTGTCGGCTCCTCGGTCGCAGAGGATGAAGTTGCGATCGCGCAGTTGCTGAATCAACCGACTGGCTTTTTCGCGAGGTTCACTAAAGCCCTGATCGCGTAAATAGTTGGTCAAAATGCAAGTGAGGCGATCGCTACTAATCAAATTTCCCTTCAGTCCCTCTTCCCCTGCCTGCATTTCATAGGCAATCAGGCGAAGCATTTCTTGTTTCTCTCGTCGCCCGATCGCATCCATTGGTATGTGCAATCGCTTATGATCCACATCCCAGTGATAGAGCAACACCCGCGAAGCCTGATCGTAGAGGTCGGCGCGATCGCGGGGTAACTCCTGCCGCCGATTTAGGATTGCCATCATCGTTAGCAATAGTGGATTATCTGCCAGGTTGGCGATCGCTTTTGAATTAGCGATCGCATCTTTCAATCGCTGTTTCAGTCGTACTTTATCAGGATCGCTGCCCATTGAGAGGTCATACCAGCGATTGATAAACTCATGAATCTCGTCGGTATCGAGGGATTGAATCGTGAGCTGCCGAAACCCGCTCTGTTGAAGTCGCTCAGGGTTGTAACCGATGATTCGAGATGTAACCAACACCTGAATTTTGGGATACTGCTGAGAAAAGCGAATGATGTCATCAATGATGGTTGATTGAGTGGCGCGATCGAACACCTCATCCAAGCCATCAAACATCACCAGCGTAGGAGACTCCAGCAAATGCTGATGAAGTTGCTGCTGGTCAAATTGCCAATCTACACCTCGACCACGATGCAGAAATTCGAGGAAGTTGGCAGATGGATTGATGGCAAATTCCCGCAACTCGATTAATAATGGCAGTTTCCCTGTCTTACCCTCTACCCATTCCAGTGCCAGATATTGCAACAGACTCGACTTACCCGATCCCGGATCACCTAAAATCACAGCCCGTTGCGAATCTGCTACGGCTTCTAAAACTTTTCGGGCAGGTTGCTGAAAATACTCATGACGATAACGCTCTAAAGCTTCAGGCGATAAATCTGCTTCGAGTCGCCCTTCCGCTTGCAGTTGTCGTTTCAAGTCCAGAGGCAGGTCGTAGCGCATGGGGGGCAAGGCTTCTCGCACTGTTTGCTCAATAAACATTGCCCATAGTTTGATGGCATCAACGCGATCGGTGCTATCAAGGGTGTACAGCTTCAGATAACCATAACTGGACTGTAAACTGGCTCGATAAGTCTCAACATCAAATCCGGGTGAAAGTTGGGCTGTATTACAGGCAATGTCTTCTAGTAGGTCGGTTTCAAGCAGCGATCGCAACTCTGGATTTGCTTTAACAATGCCCTTGACCTCATATACGTATTCTTTGCAAACTCCTCGCCAATCAAACTCCTCTGAGGGGAATTGCCATCCAGAGTCTTGATACTGTTGTGCCCAGATTTGCTCTAACTGCCCGTAATCAATTTGCTTACAATCCTTCTCAAAGGCTTTTCCCAAAATCGGGCGCACAGCCTTATCCTGCACAAACTTCTTGATCGCTGCTTTGTAGTGATGCTGAATACTAGTTTCAGGAACGTCGTTAATCTGAAGCTCTTTAATAAATCGCTTGATGAAATAACCGATTGCCTCTGCCATTGGCGTTTTCAGCGTTGTAGCATTGAGCCGAGCAACTCCTGCACTCAGGCAATCCTTGAAAAAATCTTGAACATACCCCTCTAAGACAGGCTTACCCAAATCGAGAACCTGCTCAAGTACTAGCTTACCTAGCTCTACCCCTGTTGTGACTGCCAACCATTCCAGCATACTGGGATTTCAGAAATGATCGAATTTCACCTCTAATATCGCACTCATCCTGGGCAGATGCCAGAGATTGAAAGCTCAAGCTACAGCAGGCAAACTTGTGCCATGTCTTTACCAAAAGCTCAAGCCACCTAACGACCCTAATCACCGGACACAGATAACTTTGGCAATTTATCGATCACTTGACTTTGTTCCGGTGCATTAGGATTTATGGGGGGACGGGCAGGGCAACAGCTGAGGAGACGACCATGCATTGGGCGACAGCATTGATGTCTACTAACATATCGCATCGCTCCTCAACTTTAATCCCGCCCAGAGCAACAAAACGCTTAAAGTCAAAAAAGGGGGACAGCCCACCCAGATGGGAGGACGACTATGCCATGAGCGTCAGTGGA
>JBHJGR010000376.1:0-4637 GCA_050331615.1 Elainellaceae cyanobacterium | reverse complement strand
GAATTCCCAGTTGCTGCCGAAACCGTTGGCGCAGCCGTCGGCGGAGCGGATGAGAAGCCCACCGCTGACCGGGCAATTTTAAGTCACGAATTTGCTGCAAATGCCGATTTAGCATGGCCGATTGATGATTTAGGGAGACGGCGTTCTTAACTCCAGCCCTAGGGGGGTCGAGAGCGGGAGAGCTGGAATTGTCGTGGGGGCAGTGGCAGCGAACAGAAGGCGTTGCCATTCTTCAATCAAAGTTGCCTGATCGACTTGAGAGATCTGGGTCAGATCAATCCATCCCCGTTCCATAATCGCTGGACTGTCTGGCGCGACGCCATCACAGGTCATCATAAACGACCAGTTGAGCTGATTCACCGCAGTAGGGATGGCTACTGTAGGGAGTTCAAATTCAAGCAGTTCTGGGTCTTCAGCCCCAGAAATAAGCTGCTGATATTGGTACTGCTGCTCCTGATCGCCATCAGTGTAGGTCAGATTGAATTGGATGACCCGCTGGCCAGCGTGAGCGGAAATCAGGACGGGGAACTGTAAATGTCCCGGTCGAGCAACCTGAAGGGAGCCATCCTCCGGCAGGAGTGCGATGAAAAAAGAATTTTGGTCACACTGGGCAGTCCCACGGGTACCCCCACCGCTAGAGCTCTGGGGACTGCCGTTGCCAACTGGCCGAAAACCATATTCTTGACTAAACGGCTCATTGGGCGAATGAGTGAGATCGACTTCGCTTAGGTCGGGGAACATGCCTCCCGGAGCGGCAAACTGAGCCAGTGCCGGAGCCGCACCAACAAGCATAATTCCAAATGATGTGGTAACTCCGACTTCTAATGCAATTAAGCGAACAAGATTCAGCCTATTGGCTCTTGTTTTTCGGACTTTGCTTGAGTCTACCATTTCAGTAATTCCTCAGTAGATATATTTGACTTAATTATGGTGGATTTTTTATTAAAAAAGGTTTTGCTTCCTGGCTTCTAATATGTGTTTTGTATGTTGTTTATACGGAGATTGATTCTAATCACTATATCCAGTTACCAACCAACACAAATGGTGACCAATAGTAGGGATGCTGGTAAGCTGAACTTTGCAGCAGAGAGAGCTGCGCCTCCCGTAGGGCACTCGCCCGCGAAGTGTTTGCCTTTTGGATGGACTGGTAAAACTTCACCATCAGTTCGGTAGTGGATTGATCATCAACGGCCCAGAGGGTACCGACGGTGCTTCTCGCGCCAGAGCGGACGGCCAAACCTGCCAATCCCAGAGCTGCTCGCTGATCCCCTGTAGCGGTTTGACAGGCACTTAACACCAGCATTTCTAGAGGCGTGGCTTCATTTTCGGCCCGCTGTCCTAGAATATCTCGGAACTTACCGACGGAAAGCTGATCGTCCCAAGTGAGGATGAAAGTTTGCTCAAAGCTGGAGCTGAACTGCCCGTGGGTTGCTAGATGAACAATCGGAAACAGCTGTTCGTCCAGTTCTTTCTGTAAATTATTGGCGCTAAAGTCCTGGTTTAGTATCACTTCTGACTCCAGTCGGTCGGCTATCTGCTTAACTTCTTCGCCCACCCCTGGTAGGGGCGGAAATCCGTGGCGAGCTTCGGAAAGTCCTGCCAGTAAAACTGGCGTTTGTTGCGGATTAATTGTGCGGGCTGCCAGCATCTGCAGTCCTGGCGTGAGGGCGATGCTGTAATGCTCAATCAGGTAATGTTGACCGTCGTGTAGTGCTGCCAGCGGCAGGTTGCGGAGGACACCGTCAGGTACAAATACCAGTGTTTTGACCTGGCTTTCGGCCAGCATCTCTGCGGCTGGGCGAATTAACCAGTCGTAAAATTGCTGCGATCGCCCCAGCATATCCTGCGGGCCAAAGATGGGATTCAAAAACGCCAGAAATTCCTGAGCAGTTGCTTCTACATCAGCCTGGGGCTGGGGCGTTGAATAGTACTGAAGGGGAAGTCCGGGTATGGAGAGAATGACCGCCAGTTGGCTGGGTAGGATAATCGGATAAACCACGGCGGCGGTTCCATCGATGTCTTCGATTTGCTGTACCTTGGCTTCCAGGCAAGCCGATCGAAAGAAGTTTTCCAGCTCTGCCAGTTGCAATTCCTCAATGACGTCACGAGCCTGCTTCAACTGCTCCTGCGTGGGACTGCCGGACTGTAAAAGCAACTCCACCAACTCCCGATAAACGGGTTCTACCTTCTCTCGAAAGGAAAACTGTAGCTCTGGGTTGACCGCTAATAGGTCTTTGCGAATGATTCGTAGCGTTTGCACCGCTTCGGTATAGACGGCGATGGAATCGTTGTAGAGCGCTGCAACTGGAGGGAAAGCGAGTGACGGCCCGGTATTGCTAGTTACCTGCTGCTCAACACTTTTTGCCTGCTGGGCCAGAATCCGCCCCAGTTGCCACTGCCAGCGATAGGCTTCCTCTGCCGTATGGGTTGCCTGGGCTAGAAGTAACGCTTGTTGCGTCAAGTCTTTGGCCTCCTGCCACTGGTGCGATCGCTCATACAGATGGCCAAGCTGCCCCAGCACAGAAGCTTCTGCGCGACTGTCTCCCAGGTTCCTCGCCTGCTGCAGGCCCACGGCCAGTATCTGAGCAATTTCAGTCATTGCCTCTGAATCTACTTTTTCGGGGCGACTGTCCACCTGGACGCTACCCTGACGCTGGAATTCATAACTCATCAGGCTCTCAGCCAGAGTGGCACGAGCATAGATGGCCGTGCGGCTGGGGGGAAGCTGATTCAGCAGGTCGTACAAAGTGGGTACCAAAGCAGTCGCCTCCTCCCAGGCGGCGATCGCCACCAGCCCATTCAGTTGATTTAACCGGGCCTCGATCTGCCCCAAGGGCGAGGGGGCGAGGGCACTAGCCCGTTCGTATGCCTGCAGTGCCGCTTCCATGTCCTGCAGTGCCGCATAGGTATTTCCCAGCGCGAGAAACGCTGCGCTCAGGTTTAGTTGACTACCATAGGTTTCCGTCAGGGCAACGCTGGTTTCTAACACCTGGCGTGCTTCTGTCAGGTCGCCAATCTCATAGAGCAAAACCCCGTAGCTTGTCAAACTCAGGGCCTTCAAGGCCGAATCAGGTTGAGCCTGAAGCTCTGTCTCGACCGCATCTAAAAGGTGTTGGGCGCGATGGAAAAAGCCAAGGGTCTGCAGTGCCTGTACTTGATTGATTCGACTGCCCAGAACCCCTTCCCCATCTTCGGCAAGGGCATAGTTATCTTCCGCCTGCTGCCAGATCGCCAGAGCCGCATCGGCATGTCCCCGAATTAGATCGAGCTGCCCCTGGACATTGAGAGCGTGGGCCAGGACTTGCCGTTCCTGGAGTGTCAAAGTCCCTTCAGAGCTTGCCGTTTCTAGAATATCAAGACTTTGGGCGATCGCCCCTGCTGCTTCATCCCACTGCCCCAACTCCTGATAAGCAAGGGATAAGTAGCTGAGGCTAAGGGCCTGGTTGATCCGGTCGCCCTGGTTGATATAAAACTGGGCGGCAGCTTGCCATTGAGCAGTAGCCTCCTGCAGTCTGCCCAACTGATAGGCGCTTTTGCCAGCTTCGATCAAATTTGCGCCCGACTGGATTTGCTCAGTTCCAACGGCAAGGGAGGCGACTTCAGGAGAGCTATAGTCTGCCTGATCGGCTAGTTGAAAAGGGGGAAGCGTGGCGATCGCAGGCACGCCAACCAGTACCATCAGCAGTGTGAGCAAGCTCAGGCAGACATATCCACAGATTCTTGGGCCGATTCCTCGACCTGATAGCCTGAAAATCTGCTTGAGTCTTTGAAGAAGGTGAGACTTAGGAACTCGCTTCATAGAATCGCATCGCTGCTCAACGGTTGGACGGGGGGCTTGACGATTAATTCAGACGATCAATTCAGAGGGAACAGTGGGAGGGCTGATATTCAATATTTGGGGCAGGGGGAGCAGTTCCAACTAGATGAATGCGTCCAGCGCTATCCCTCGTCCATCCTTGAGCTTCTACGACCGGGTGGATAGTGGTGGTACCTGGATCGGCTTGCGGCTGAAGTAAGCCAGGGTTCGGTGGGGCAGCTTCAGCCTCCGATTCAATCGCTGTCAGGCGCAGATCGTGCCAGAGGGTGTAGCCGCGTAGAATTTGACTGGCGTGGGTAGGCAGTCCGCCCCGCCCCGTTACTATGAACTCGTTGCCGCTGCTTTGTTCACAGGCCGCCGCAATCTGAGTGTCGGGATCGATGGTGTCCTCCGGCAGCACCACCAAACCCCGGCTGGGATCGACATCGGGAGTGTTGAGTGTAACGACACCACTAAATTCAGCCCCCAGTTCAGAGCTGGCGGTGATGTCGCTGAGAGGCGTCACCTGGGGGCGAAATGTTGTGCCGTAAATGCCCTCAGCAGTAATCACCACCCGCCCCCCACGAGCATTGACGGCATTGGCCGTGATGTCGCTATTGCCCGCCGCCAATAGGAAGTCAGTGGTGATAGTAACGTTGCCACCGGGTTCGCTGCCCTGGGAGTTGGTGGCGATCGCACTTTCCTCCAACATCCGGATCTGATTGGACTGCAGGGTGATGTTACCTTCCCCCGCCACCGCCGTAGAGGCCGTAATGCTCCCCTGGTCAGTTAACTGGAGATCGGTAGCCGTGATTTCAATACTGCCTGCTGCCCCCTGGCC
>JBHJGR010000375.1:0-38313 GCA_050331615.1 Elainellaceae cyanobacterium | reverse complement strand
GCCCAACCACCCCCCCCTGCCGACCCGCCTCCCCCGCCCGCCGCCCCCCCGCCCGAGCCGCCTCCGCATCCAGCCCCCCAGCCGCAGCAGGCCCCTCCGCCAGAGCAACCGGAACCGGAACCAGAGGAAGAACTGCCCGAGCTCCCCGCAGCTCCTACCTTTGACCCGACCCCCTATCGCATGTTCTTCTCGACGCAAATGGAGTCGCTGCCTCAGAACCTCACTGACCAGTTTGGGGAAATGGTGCTCGAATCTCGGCTGTGGAAAGAACCAGATGCATTTTTTGTCACCGGCGAGGACGGCGAAGAGCGCCTGCGTCGGGGCATTATTCAGACTCCCCAGTGGCTTAACGATGTGCGGCCAGAGAACATTCGTCCCGAACGCAGTGGTGAGGCTCAAGCTGGTGAAAGGGTGACCGACCAGATTGTCTACCTAGGGGCACAGTTTCAGGATGGGGTAACGGTGAAGCGAGTGGGTGAATACGGCGGTGGACCACTGTTTGAGGTGCTGTCGCCCGAGCAAGAGCCAATTTTGTATATCAACGCCGCCCCATCTAGCAGCGCTGGCTCCTCAACGTTTCTAGTATTGTGGGACTTTGACCCCAATTCGCCGCCTCCGGAGGCGGCACCATCGGCAGCAAACCCGCCTTCTTAAGGCGTTTTCTGGGAAAACTTTACCCCTGGTTAGACGGGACCCACTCATACAGCTCCAGGTGACTCAGGTCGCAGCAGGTGCAGTCGGCACATTTTACGGGAGTCGGTAGCTGGCGAATGCGCCCCTTGCGGCTGAGCTTACCCAGCATGGGTTTGAGGGTTTGACCATCCGTGTGAAAGTGGAGAGAAAGGTCGGCCAGAGAAACGGTGCCGTGGGTGGTGATGTAGGTTTGAATATCGCAGAGCATTTGGGGAATGAGCGAGGGTGGGTAGGAGCGAGGGAGAATGGGAGCGAGAGTAGATGGGAGTGAGGCAGTAGTATTGACCCATCTACCCATCCGTTCATCCTCCACTCTATTGCTCACTTAATGGCTTTCCAGCAGCATCGAGCGCCGCTGTCGGGCAGGACGGGAAAAGCGCATCAAAGCGATGCCAACGACCAGGGCGATCGCCAGTCCCCCAATCCACGCAATGGACGTAGCGGGATGACGGGTAAAGGTCGCCGCTTGGTAGTAAAAGGTGGCGCTCCAGTAGGCCAGACCCGTGGTCCAGAGGCCAACAAAGGCGGTCCAGCCCGCGTTAGTTTCCCGATACACCGCTCCCATGGCGGCGACGCAGGGGAAGTACATCAGCACAAACAGCAGGTAGGCAAAGGCTCCGACTCGACCATCAAAGCGCTGGGCCATCTGGCCAAAGGTGGTGAAAGCGACCGCCTGCTCATCGGCGGCGGTTTCCAAATTGCTGACATCGCCCACGGATAGTCCCAAAGGATCAAGGAGGGTGCCGGAAAGTTCGGCCAGGTTGGCGGGGATGGTGGCAAAGGCTTCGCCGATGCTGCCAAAGAAGTTGAATTCATCGGCTTCGACATCTACGCCAGCGGCGATCGCCTCGTCTTCTCCCAACTGACCATAGAGGGAGTCCAAAGTCCCCACTACGGCTTCCTTAGCAAAGACTCCAGTGAAGACTCCCACGGTAGCGGGCCAGTTCTCCTGACGGATGCCCATTGGCGCAAAGACTGGCGTAACCGTCTGGCTGACTGAACTGAGAATCGAGTTGTCGCTGTCCTCGTTGCCGATGGAGCCATCGGTGCCAATCGTGTTCAGCAGACTGAGCACCATCACCATCACCACAATCACTTTGCCCGCCCGGAGGATGAAGGCTCTCAACCGCTCCCAGGTGCGAATCAGTACACCTTTGACGGTAGGCAAATGGTAGGTGGGCAGCTCCATCACAAAGGGAGCCGCTTCCCCTTTCAGCAGGGTGTACTTCATGATCAGCCCGGTGAGGATCGCCATGCCCATGCCAATCAGGTATAGCAGGAACACCACATTCTGCCCAGCACGGGGGAAGAAGGCGGCGGCAAACAGGGCATAGACGGGCAGCCGTGCGCCGCAGGACATGAAGGGGTTCATCAGGATGGTGAGGATGCGATCGCGCCGATTCTCCAGCGTCCGGGTGGCCATGATGGCCGGGACGTTGCAGCCAAAGCCCACCAGCATCGGCACAAAGGACTTGCCCGGTAGCCCCACAAAGCGCATGAAGCGATCCATGACAAAGGCGGCGCGGGCCATGTAGCCGCTGTCCTCCAGGAAGGCCATGAACAGGAACAGACAGGCAATCACCGGAATGAAGGTGGCCACGGTCTGGATACCGCCGCCCATGCCGGTGGCCAGCACTACCTGCACTAGGTCGGGCAGACCGATGGCGGCTAGCAGGTGGCCCAGCCCATCCACGAAGATGGTGCCAAAGAGGATGTCAAAGAAGTCGATGAAGGCGCTGCCCACGTTGATGGCAAACATGAACAGCAGGTACATCACTCCCAGGAAGATGGGAATGCCCAACCAGCGGTTGAGCACCACCTGGTCAATCTTGTCTGAGCGAGTGAGGCTGACCTTGCGAGGGTGGGTGGCCACACTTTGCACGATTCGGTGGGCGTAGCCGTAGCGGCTATCGGCCACGGCAATGTCAATGTCTTCGCCCAGCACCTGGTGGATGCGGTGGCGCTGCTCTGTCACCTGACGCAGAATGTCGGGAGTGACGTGGGTGGCGGTACTGTCGTCATATTCCAGCAGCTTCAGGGCCGTCCAGCGATCCAGAGGCGTAGGAGCGGCATGGGGAGTAGATGCGGTGGCGATCGCCGGAGTCAGCACTGCCAAAGCCTCTTCAATCACCGTGGGATAGACCACCTGGGCTTTAGGCACGCGGGGATCTGCCAGAAACTCATCCAAACAGCGGCGCAGCTCGTCTACCCCCTGCCCGCGAGAGGCCACCATCGGCACCACCGGGCAGCCCAGCCGTTCCGCCAGCAGTTGGGAATTGACGCGGATGTGGTGCTCCTGGGCCACGTCGGTCATGTTGAGGGCCACCACTAGGGGAATGCCCATCTCTAGAATCTGAGTCGTCAGATACAGATTGCGCTCTAGGTTAGAGGCGTCCACGATATTGACCACCACCTGGGCTTCGCCGGAAATCAGGTAGTTGCGGGCGATCGCCTCATCAATGGAGCTATCTGCATCTTCGGCATCAATGGCATAGATACCGGGCAGGTCCACCACCATGATGGTTTTCTCGCCGTAGCGGTAGCTGCCCTCTTTGCGGTCTACCGTGACCCCCGGCCAGTTGCCCACCCGCTGGTTGGAGCCGGTGAGGCCGTTGAACAGGGTGGTCTTACCGCAGTTGGGGTTGCCCAGTAAGGCAATGGTTCGTTTAGTCATGGCGCACCTCCTGAGGGGTAGTGGGTTCTATTTGCAGAGCAGCGGCTTCGCTTTTACGCAGGCTGAGCTTGTAGCCCCGCACTTCCAGCTCAATGGGATCACCCATGGGAGCCTGACGGGTAACGGTGAAGTGGGTGCCGGGGGTCAGCCCCATGGACAGCAGCTTCTCGCGATAGGCGCGGCTACCGCGTTCGTACCCAACGATGCGGCCTGATTGGCCCACCGCTAGGGCACCGGGATGGAGGGTTGTTGGCATGTTGGCATCTCCTTGCTTTTCTAGTTGGGTTGGCTGATGGTGAATGCTGGATGATTTGTCCTCCTGCTGCGTCGTAGCGACGATGACCCGGTGAGCCATTCCTGCTCCTAGGCCGATGCGACATCCTTGGAGGGCAACGATAACGGAGCCGCTCTCGGTGCGGCTAACGACGGTGATCTCGCTGCCCTGGGCGATCCCCACATCGGTGAGGCGACGGGCCATGCGGTGGCCGCCTTTGATTTGCACCACCCAGACGCGATCGCCAACTGAGGTCATCGCCAGTGGCAGCCGCACTCCATGTGGGGTTTGGGTGCTAGCAGCATCAGGGAGTACGGCGGGAGAGTCATCAAGATCGGCATCACCACCGAGGAACGTAATTTTCCATTGCGGTGCAGAGGTCAAAGCGTCGGACGACATCGAATCCATTGATAGCTCCAGATAGGGGATTAACAGGCGCAGGCAGTTGGAGTTGACCAGCGAAGCTGATAGATGAAAGGTCATGTACCGTTGCCTAGACAGCGCTGTGATGCGCGAAATTTGGGTACTCATTACTGCCTCGGCTTTGTCGCGACTCGATTCAATTGAGAGTCACTGTCATTTAAATATCACAGATAGAATCTGAAATCAGCAATTTTGGCAACCCTTAATAATGTTCGATCGGCTAATTAATAGCTAAGACAGGGATTGATGCTTCAGGGGAGCCAATAGCGGCTTTGGATCTTAACAAAAATCTTTTTCAATTGACTTAGAGTGTCTTTCCAAAAGTTGAGAAAAATATGCAATTTGATTTATTTGTTCAAATATAAGACTGCTAGATTTCATTTAGCACGGGAACCGCTCTGTATCCCCTGAAGGAAGGGGTTTGATCCGGTTCCCGCGCCCTCCAGTCCTACAAAAAAAGTCGGGACGCGCTCCATTGCAGGAGGCGCACCCCGACGTTATCTTCTTGTGGTGTGCGCCTCCGCCGGGGGCACACACCCTTAAGCGATTTCTGGGAAAAATTCTACCCCCAGTTAAACGGTCGGTAGGGGCAAATGGCCATTTGTCCCTACGTCATCGGGTAGGATCATTTTCAAAAATCTCCTTAGGTCAACCGTTCCGCCGTCAAGATTTCGGCAATGGGTTCGGGATAGTCGGACAAATCTGCATCCTGGTTCATGCCGCTAATGGGGGAAACAAAGGTGTAGTTAGGGTCGCACTCGCCAGTGTCATAGACCTGAATGATCCACCTGTCAGGTAACCCTTCGATCCCGACTTCAACGACATACCAGCTCTCTCCAATTAGCCGGGAAGAAAGTACCGTAAACCAGTCCCGCTCTTCGGGAGCCAGGTCCCACTCGTCTGTGAGGAAATGAAAGGCGATCGCCGCCGCATCATTGGAGGTCAGATCAAGGGGTTTGGTGTTCAGGGAAAGGGTCATGAATTATACCTCTGTGGACGTTGGTGAAGCGGGATCGGGATAAAGCCCTAGCTCTTTGGCAAGCTGGCGAGAGACGTGGACCAGAAACTTGGCTCCGTCCAGGTTATCTTTATGGGCAAACACAGTGGCGACCTGCATCATGGTGCGAATTAGCCCTTCATCAACTAAGTCGGGCGCAGCATTGAGGACGTTGGGTTCCTCACCATTGGGGCACTGCAGCAGGCGATCAATGAGATCAAAGTAAAGAGTTTGGCGATCGGTAGTAGAAGTCATGGGAGATAAAGGGGAGTCAGGACAAGGGTCGAGCTTACATCGAGGGCACCAAATCGGGAGAGGTCACTTCCGGGAGCTGAATGCCATAGGAAGCCAGGGTAGGCACGATCGCCGGTTCAGCGGGGGCCAGATCTTTAAACAGCACCGTGCTGAGGTAGCGTTCGCCAAAGCTGGGCTGAATCATGACGATGAGCTTGTCGGCGTTTTCAGGCCGACTGCCGACCTGAATGGCCGCTCCCAAAGCTGCGCCCGCTGAAATGCCAGATAATAGACCTTCCTCACGGGCTAGGCGGCGACTGTAGGCGATCGCCTCCCCATCGCTCACTGGCACTACTTCGTCGAGCACGTCCACATTGAGTACCGGCGGCACAAACCCCGCGCCAATGCCCTGAATCTTGTGGGGGCCAGAGCTGCCGCCCGACAGGACGGGACTACCGGTGGGTTCCACGGCAACGACCCGGAAGCCTGGTTTGCGGGCCTTGAGCGCCTCAGCCACGCCCGTAATCGTGCCGCCCGTGCCCACGCCCGCGATCAATACATCTACCTGACCATCGGTATCGGCCCAGATTTCCTCGGCGGTAGTGTGGCGATGCACGTCTGGATTCGCGGGGTTCTGGAACTGCTGGGGCATAAAGGCATTGGGCAGACGCTCGGCAATTTGCTGGGCACAGGCGATCGCCCCTTTCATCCCTTGAGCGGCTGGAGTGAGTACCAGTTCCGCCCCGTAAGCCCGCAGCATGGCCCGCCGCTCCAGACTCATGCTCTCCGGCATGGTGAGGATGAGATGGTAGCCCTTAGCCGCCGCCACCATGGCCAGGGCGATGCCGGTATTGCCGGAGGTCGGCTCCACCAAAGTTGTTTCACCGGGGGAAATCAGCCCCGCTTCCTCTGCCGCCAGGATCATGTTGGCTCCAATCCGATCTTTCACTGAAGCGGCGGGATTCATCCCCTCCAGCTTGACCAAAATCTGGGCCGCACAGCCCTCCGACTGGGGAATGCGATTCAGGCGGACGAGGGGGGTGTTGCCGATCAGTTGGGTCACATCCTGGGCAATACGCATGAAGGTTGCTCCTAATTGTGAATACTTAGAATACCTAATATCAGATAGGGTGGGAAACTCAATCAAAGTGAAAGATAACTTTAACAGCCTTTTGTTGAGTTTTTTAAGAATTCTGTTGAAATGCTTAAAGAAGCGGCGGCATGATTTTCAATTCACTCCACTTCAACCATAAATTCAGCTTTACTGGCAAAACTGTATCGATTGATCCACTTATGTCGCCTTTATTTCTTCTTAAGAAAACCACCACAGCGCTTCGCGTTTTGATGGAGTTAGATTTTTTGTTGAAAGCCGCGCAACGCGCGGCTTTCAACAAAAAATCTGTACCTCATGCACCTGAAAAGTGCTGTATGTTTTGTATTTGTTATTGCGACCCTTAATTCTTTAATACCAACCTCAGGCCGTAAGATACCAACCACAAGCGGGAAACGGTATCAGGAGCAACAGTTTCGCCCAAGCCGTTTAGATACATTACATTGCGTCGCGTTTGTTCCAACCAAACTATATGGATATCAGTGCCCGCAATCGCCTGAAGGGGACCGTTAAATCCGTTACGCCAGGAGCAGTCAACGCCGAGGTGGTCATTGAGATTGCCCCCGGTGTAGAAATAACTTCTATTATCACTAAATCGTCGGCAGACCGGCTGGGGCTAGCGGCAGGGAAAGATGCCTATGCCGTCGTCAAGTCTTCCGACGTGATGGTTGCCACTGACTAAATATAGGCCAAACGATGATTAAACCTTGACAAACCGTTGACGAAACCCAAGGGAAGTTCAACAATAGGCTCAGTAAAGATGGTGGTATAGGGGCAGGATTGATTGCCCCTATTTCTTTTTGACAACCAGTTGGAAAAGGTGCCAGTACTTTTCATCCCCCAAGGCCGTCGTACCGGGGTGTTCTTCCTCCTCAAAAAACTCGACCGCAAAGGGCTGCAGCAGCAAGTCTAACTCATTGCGGGTGTGAGCTGTAATGTCCGAATAGGTGGCCCAGGAGTCGCGATCGCCAAACAGTTGACCACAAAACCGTCCCCCCGACCGCAGGGCGGAGACGATAGCTTGCCACAGGCGGGGAAAAGCCTCCGGTGGACAGAACGGCAGGCAAAAGCTGGCGTTAACCAGATCTACCTCCCCTGGCAGATCCAGCTCTTCAAAGCGCTGCACGCGAGTCTCCAGGAGCTGCTGATTGATGTCGGTGCGCTGGGAGAGACGGGCGATCGCCTCCGGTTCCCCATCAATCCCCAGCACGCGCCACCCCCGCCGCAGGAGTTCTGCCGTGTCCCGACCGTCGCCGCAGCCCAGGTCAGCGGCAAAGCGGGGAGCAGGGGACGATTCTTCAGAGCCAAATAGCTCCAGAGCCTTCAGGAGAGTGGGCCGGGGAGGACGACCTTCCACGGCCTGGTAGTATGCGGGCCAGCGACGCTTAAAGAGCTGCTGTGACATGGTTAGACAATCGGGGACAGGTTTCCAGGTCTTGCGTCATCAGTCTATCGTGAATGCTGGCCGCGCCGATAGGGACGGGGCGCAGTCCAATCCACCGATCTACCAACTGCTGATCAAAACCCATCTCGCAGCGATCGCCCACCCGCATGAGGGGCCGCCGGATGAGGATGGGGTGCTGAACGAGCAGGGCGATCGCCGTAACCGCATCCAGTTGGTCGGGCTGCACCTCCCCGGATTTTACCTGGGGGGCGGTTTTATTGAACCACTCTGCTACGGGGCGATCGGGCAGAAAGGGGCGCAGGGTTTCCGGTGTCCAGACCTCCCGAAGCAAGTGGCGGGATTCCACCTGGTGCCCGGCAGCCCAGAGCAGTGCCTTTTGTTTCGCATTGTTAATGCAGCCAGGTTTTTCATAGAAGACAACCGTTACCATGGTGGAATCCTCAAGGGTAGGGCAGTTTATGCGAGAGCAGGGGCGGCTACCGGCGCACCGTACTGGTCAGCGGCGGCTTGAGTCGGACGCTCGCCTTTGCAGAAAGCCAGTTCCGCTTCGATTTCGTTCACTTCGGCCCAGGCTTCCTGGGCTACCTCTGAACCGGCACCATTGGAGGCGTCAGCGGCTCGGGCATTGGCGATCGCCTGCTGCAAAGCCTTCTCCAGTAAGGGAACTCTGGGATTCTCCAGAAAATCACTCTTCTGAATAATGTCGGTAATCGAAATGATACCTAGCAGCTCACCCTGAATGACGGGGGCGCGATCGATCCCCACTTGAGCAAAGAGACGAGCTACATACTCAACCGCCAGGTCGGGATTCACCACGACGCAGGGCTTGGTCATAATTTCATAGACTTTGACGTCTTTGGGATCTTTACCAAAGGCCACGACCTTGTTGGCAATGTCCGTATCGGTGATGATTCCATAGGCGTCATCGTCGCCCCGGCGCTCGACAATCAAAGAATGCAGCGCTTTGAACTTCATCAGTTTGGCTGCTTCTGCAACGGTGGCAGAACTGCGAACAGTGGCGACCTCTTCCGTCATAATTTGGCTTGCCTTAACCATGAGAAATCCTCCTGTTGTAGGTAGGGCTGCGTGGCTGAAGCAGCGTCTAACTAGGATAGGCGTCGGCATCGATAACTCGATGTTGAAGGGAGCCAGACCTAGTTTCCTAAAAGGGCTTCAGGACACGGAGCACAGATAAAGAAACACATGAAATTAAGATACCTTTAGCCTAACTGGTCACGCTTGCTGAAGGAATGTAGCCTGTTGCTGCCATGAAGCGAGGACAACAGCTCCAGGCGTTCCTTCACAATCCTTTATACAGAAAACAAACAAATCGTCTCAGCCTGGGAAGCCTCAAAATCCAGGTTCAGAATGAACGGGATTGATGTTGAGGTCTCATTTTATATTTCTGCTAGAGCAGGAAAGTCAGCTTTGAGCAGTTCTAGCCAATTGGCAATGCGCTGGTCAGTTTTGTCACTTTCATTGACTTCATCGAGGGGTAAACCAACAAATTTGCCGTCTCGAATTGCAACCGACTTTTCAAAGGAATAATCATCCGCCGAAACAGCGCCGACCAGTGTTGCCCCAAGGACTTTGAATTGGTCATAGAGGATGCCCAAGGCTCCGACAAAATGCTTGCTGTGGCCTTCACAATCGCCTGGACCAAAGATCGCGATTGTCTTACCCGAAAAGTCAGGTTTATCCACTTCCATGTCAAACAACGGCTCTCGCCAGTCGTTCTGCACTTCTCCAGCTCCCCAAGTTGAGCAACCGAGCAGAAGATAGTCGTATTTCAGAAGATCATCGACGTCGTCATAATCTTCTTCCATACTGTAAATGTCACAGCGATCTTCGCCGATGATATCGCGAATTTTTTCAGCAATTTCTTCTGTGACTCCAGAGGTGCTACCGTAGAAAATCCCGATTTTGGTCATGGTTCGACTCCTGTTGATTCAAGTAAAGAGCGGACGAACGAAATCGCTAACCTATACTAGATAAGCTTCCATGTGGGTTTTAACCGTCAGATCAGAGCGAGGATAAGCGGCACAAAGTAGCACAAATCCCTTGGCAATTTGTTCGTCATCTAGGAAGGATTGGTCTTCCTGGTCTACCTCGCCTTCAACAATCTTGCCTACACAGCTGGAGCAAGCTCCGGCACGGCAAGAGGAAGGGAGTTCGATATCATTCTCCTCAGCTGCATCAAGGATATAGGTGTCTTCATCAACGGGAATGGTGACGTCAATCTGACGCTTTTTGTTGATGAGGTGAACTTGGTAAGTAGTCATGGTGGTTTCTCCGTAGTGAAAAGTTTTTGGGGCTTGAAAACGGTCAAGCACCCATCCGACAACTCGCTAGAGTTTTTGGAATCTAAGATCCCCGACAGGGTTTTCGGACAGGTTCTAGCTACAGGGAACGGCACTGGGGGTGCAGTCGCCCGCCTGGAAGGACTGGCCACAGCCGCAGCCCCCCGTGGCGTTGGGGTTGGTGAACTGGAAGCCGCTTTGAACCAGGCCATCCACGTAGTCCACCAGCACACCTTCCAGTAGCCGAGCGCTTTGGGCGTCTACATAGACATTCAGCTTGCCCTGCTGTTCAACTAGATCGTTGGTCTTGGGCGCATTGACGACGCTGATGTCGTACTGGTAACCACTACAGCCCCCATCCGTCACCGCAAAGCGGACGCCACGGGTAGCAGCAGGGGTGGTGCCCTCGGTGGCTGTGGCTCGCAGGAAGGTCCGCAGGCGCAGTTCGGCAGCTTCAGTCAAGTTAATCGTCATTAGGGCCTCCGTTGGGTTTCAGGTTGGGGAGTTTGGGGTGAGTGAACAGGGTGAATCGATTGAAAGTGGTGGGTGTGAACCCGGTTACGGCGCAGCCAGCCGAAGCAGTGAGAGCTTTTGGTTAGGCAGCGGCCCCGGGCAATACAAATGCGGGGACAGGGTAAGGTTCCGTTGGGCTTGCCCTTGCTACAGGTGGGAACCACCAGCAGCGCCAGCAGCAGCAGTAGCTTCAGCCCCCAGGGGGCACAGGCCAGACTAATCACCAGACAGACCAATGCTGTGAGACCACCTAGTAGCTTACCGACGTCGTCATTAACCACTTTGATGTATTGGATAGTGGCGATCGCCAAAAAGAAAGCCGTGAGTGAGATGAGCAGCATGACAGCACCCTTGTCGAACAAACACTGGAGGACAGTTGGCAAATCGCTAGGCTATTCCACCAGCCAGAACCCGATCCGCAAGGGCGTTCACGTTGTTACTGCGCCAGCTACACACCGGACAGTTGGGGTCATGGTAGGAGCGTCGCTTAGCAAATTCGGCCCGCTTGAGATCCATGGTCAGCAGTTGCCCCAGCAGCGGCTCACCAAAGCCCGTCAGAACTTTGACCGCCTCCAGAGCCGCCAGGCAGGCCAGCGTCCCCGACACGGCTCCCAGGACGCCAAAGCCCCAGCGATCCCATTCCGGCTTTTCAGGGAACAGGCAGGACAGGCAGGGAGTTTGCCCCGGAATGATGGTCGTCAGGTAGGCGTCCATGTCATTCATGGCCGCTTCGACCATCGGCACGCCCCACTGGACGCAGGAGGCATTCAGGGCGTTGCGCTCGTCAAAGTTGAAGGCACAGTCTAACGTAATGTCAGACACTTTCACCCACTGATTCACGTTCTCGGTGGTAACAAAGTCGCACACCGCATCCACCTGAATATCGGGATTGAGAGCCTCCAGCGTTGACTTGGCTTTGAATACCCTGGGCTGGCCCACCCAGTCGTCGGTCATCAGCACCTGACGGTTGAGATCATCCCGCTTGAGGTTGCCCCCCCGCACTAGGATGAGCCGACCCACGCCTGCCACCGCCAGGTAGAGGGCTGCGGTACCCCCCAGGCCACCCACGCCCGTAACCAGGGCGGTTGACGATTTCAGCTTGAGTTGGGCCGCTTCGCCAAACTCTGGCAGCATCATCTGGCGGCGATAGCGTTCCAGTTCAGTTTCGCTGAGAAATACCACAATGGATCTCCTTCGGGTGCTAAGCTTCGACCTTGATGTCGGATAGGGTAACCACGCTGTTGTGGGGCTGCTGGAAGACCTTGAAGAGCTTTTGCTCGACAGCGTTTGAGGTGAGGAACAAATCATAGGCGTTTTGCAGCGCCACGCGATACTGCTCCAGGGTTTCCGCTTCACTCAGGTTCTGATCACCGAGGTTCAGTTCCTGAACAAACTCAGAGAACTTGCGGAGGATGTGGAGCCGATTCACGCTGACGATCTTGGGATCGTAGGCGAGGCCAAAGAAATCAAGGTATTCTTCGGCGGTGGAAAGCTGGTTGAAAGTAGACAAAGTTTGCGTCATGAACGGGTCTCCAACTGTTTCAACTGGTTTCTCAGGTCTGCAAGCTCGCAAAAGATTTGGTAGGTTTTTTCGGCCACCGCTGGTAGCTGGTCCAGATCAGTGGGTAGCCCTTCTGCGATGTCGTGAAGATCCATCTTCATCTGCCCAGCTTTGCTATTGAGCTTTTTGATTTTGGTCTTCAGGTCATCCACGGACAGGGTAGAATCAACGGCCTGTGTCATTTACTCCTCCTGGTCTACAGCCGTCCAACGTCAGGAAAACGCTCCGACAGCACAACCGCCTTTTGCACCAGCTTCTCGCCCTCGGCGTTGAGTTTCTCCAAGGAGTCAAAGCCAAAGCGTTGGGCATCCCGCAGGGTGCGCGACACCAGCAGCAGCCGTCCCGAAAAGACCAGTGCCCAGCCAAAGCCTTCGTGGCTGAGGTCGATCACGACCTGGCTGAGGAGTCCGGTTTCCTCTTCAATGCGGGTGGCGATCGCCCGATAAAAGCACAGAACTCGGCTCTTAGTAATTGGATCTACTTCGCCATCAACGGAGATTTCCCGCTTCTGGGCACGAGTCAAAATGTAGGGCTTGAGCAGCAGCTCATCCTTCCAGTTGCGATAGGTACCATAGGGGTCGTTGGCGCGAATTTGCTGGACGATGGCGCTCAGGAGAGGGGGCAGTTCGCCGCCTCCGGCAGCTTGGACAATGGGTTCAGCAGCAGTCATACCAGTACTTCCTCTTCTACATCGGTCAGGTCATCTTCAAAGGTTTTAGGAGTGTTGCCGAGAGCTTTGCGGAGCCACGGGGGTGGGTTACCGTTCAGCAGTTGCACAAAGCGATCTAGGACCTCGGTAATCACATCATCCTCGGAGTTGGCCTTAATGGGCGTGATGCCCTTCTGAATGATGCGGGCAGCGGCACTGCCGCCGATGGCGGCGACGTAGACAATGGTGCATCCTTCCAGAGCTTTGATTTTGGGGACCAGCTTGTCTTCGTTGCCGTCTTCTTTGAGGTCGCCCGTAAACTTTAAAGTCTTATCGAACTCGTAGCCATCCTGGTTAACCTCATAGATGTTGATGGCCTTTGCCCAGCCAAAGTGGGCATTGATGTGAACCTGGTCAGTGGTTGCAAAGGCGATTTTCATACCATTCCTCCGGATTAAGATAAAAGGAAAGAAGATGGAAGAGTGAGGAAAGTCGTAGCTTTAGCTTCCCGGCTCGGATTCAAACCGTTCAACCTGCTACAGTTGATTGACCACCAGGGGGGTGAAGTCAGGTGGTTCAGTCCCAGCATCAACCTCCGGCAGCGCCTGTCCTTCATGGTTGGCCCAGCGTTTTACCTGCTCGTGGGAGGTTTCCTCCTCGTGCTCCAAAAAGATGTTGCCCAGCTCAAACAGCAGCTCAATGGTGCCGCGATAGCCCACGGTGCAGCGCTGGCCGTTGCCGAAGCGATCAAACACCGGGAAGCCCATGCGGTGGAGGGGGATGTGGAGCTTTTTGGCGATCGCCCGTCCGTTGGAATTGGTGATCAGCAAATCAGCGCCCTCCGCCAGTTGCTCCAGATCCTCCAGGTCGCCGATGGTGACTTTGCTCAGAGGCAGGTTTTTCAGCAAAGGCGACTTGGTGGTGGTCACCGCCGCCTGCACTTCCGCCCCCATTGACTGCAGGAACCAGCTCACGGCGTAGAGCAGGTCTGGCTCCAGGCCCAGGGCCACCCGCTTGCGTCCGAAGAAGAAGTGGGTATCCAGAATGGCGTCCTGGAGCTGGCGGCGCTGCCGTTCATACCGCTCGGGCACGGGCACGGCGCTGATGTCCGATAGGGCCTGAAGGAACTCATCCACCGCGTCCAGTCCCGTAATCTGGGGAAAGACCTCGTAGGGGATGCCAAACCGCTGCTGGAGGATTTCTGCCGCCCGCTCCATGCTGCCTCCCAGAGCCAGGGTGAACATGGAGCTGCCGATTTCCCGCAGTTGGGAGAGGGGCGTGCCGCCGGGCGTGGTGGTGTTGTAGTCGTCATCCAGGTGGCCATCCAGGGAGCTGGACAAATCCGGCACGATGATGGCGTGGAGGCCAAAGGAAGCCGTGATATCTTTGATTTCCTGAATGTCGCCTGGGGCAAAGGCCGGACCCGCCAGGACGGTCACCTGGTCATAGCGGACTTCACCGAGCTGGGGTAGGGTGCGCATCATGCTTTCCACCGCAGCGGCGTAGCCATCCTGCAAAGCCCCTTTATAGTCCGGGGTCGAAGCAAACACAATGGGCAGATCAAATAGTTCAGGGTGGCGCTTGCGGATGGTTTTGAGGATGCCGTCCATGTCGTCGCCCCGCGTTTCCGTCAGCCCGGTGGTGAATAGCCCCAGAATCTCCGGCTTTGATTTTTCCACCAGGGTGAGGATGGCCTGCTCCACGTTCTCCTCACCGCCCAGGATGGTAGACACCTCCGACATGGCAGTGGTGGACATGGGAATGGCTTCCCGGAAGTGGCGCACCAGCATCACCTTGGCAAAGGCGGTGCAGCCCTGGGAGCCGTGGAAGAGGGGCATAGTGCCCTTGAGGCCGAGGAAGGCCAGGGAGGCCCCCAGGGGCTGGCTTTGCTTGAGGGGATTGACGGCAACGGCCTTTTTGCGGGCCACCACTTTGGTCATGCCCGTGGGCCGGTTGGACGAAGGAGCCCGCATCGGGTTGGACCCGTGGCTTTCCAGTTCAGTGAGCTGATTGGCGATCGCCAACTCCTCTTCCCCACTATTCCAGGGGGTTGCCTTGCGCACCTGCGCCCAGATAGGGCTGTGCAGCGCTTCATCCAGCTCCTGCGCCATTTCCACCATGCCCAGGTAGCCTGCATAGGGATGGTGGCGCTCCTGATTAATGTCCAGGAAGGGAATGCGGGCCTTGAGGGCAGTGTACTGGTTCCGGCCTCCGGCAATCAGCATATCGGCGCGGGTTTCGGCAATGATTTTGAGAAGCTGCTGAGCGTTGCCCTTTTCAATCATCACCCCCTCACGGCCCAGCAGCTCTTTGATGCGGGCTTTGTCTTCCTCGGTGCTTTTCTTGGTGCTGGTGGCCACCACGTTAATGCCCAGATCCTTGGCGGCGGAAACGATGGACCAGCTCTTCACCCCGCCCGTGTAGAGGACGACCCGCTTACCCGATAGCCGCTCCCGGTAGGGGGCCAGGTTGCGGTTGAGCTGCTCGGTTTCCAGGGCGATGAGCTGTTCGACGCGGGTTTGCAGTTGGCGATCGCCAAACTGGTCAGCAATGTTCCGCAGGCACCGATTCATGTCTTCAATGCCATAGAAGGATTCTTCAATGTAGGGAATGCCGTAGCGCTCCTCCATTTTGCGGGCCATGTTGATCAGCGCCTTGGAGCAGATCATCACGTTTAGCTTGGCCCGGTGCGCGTAGGCGACTTCCTCAAAGGAGGCATCCCCCGTAATTTTGGAGAGAACGCGAATGCCCACCCGCTCAAACAGCGGCAGCACGCCCCACAGTTCCCCTGCAATGTTGTACTCCCCAATCAGGTTGATGTCAAAGGGGGTGGTGTATTCGGGCTCTGCCGTACCGACTACGTGGTCGAGCAGCGCTTCTCCCGCCAGGCGGTTGCCCAAATTCTTGCTGCCCACAAAGCCGGGGGACTGCACCGGAATCACGGGCAGTTCAAACTTTTCTGAAGCGGCTTTGCAAACCGCATCCAGGTCATCCCCAATCAGGGCGGTAACGCAGGTGGAGTAAACAAAGATGGCGGCAGGATGGTAGCGTTCCTGAACTTCGTGGATGGCTTTGTAGAGCCGCTTTTCCCCACCAAAGATGATGTCGTTCTCGGTCAAATCGGTGGTGAAGCCCATTTTATAAAGCTTGGAGCCGGATGAAAGGCTGCCCCGGCTACCCCAGGAGTTGCCCGCACAGGCGATCGGCCCGTGAACCAGGTGGGCCGCATCGGTAATCGGTACTAGAGCAATGCTGGCTCCATCAAAGGCGCATCCACCTTGAGCGGCACCGGGTTGGGCTGTTTGGGTACAGGCTTTGTTTTTCCCTTTGCCTTGCTTTTTGTGGTTGTGTTCACAACCAGGCTCAGAGAGGAGTTCATTGATTTTGCCTCGGGTGAGTTTCATGGTCAGGCGAGGAGGATAAAGGGCAAGGGAAAACAAAAGATCGAAAATAGGGAGGAAGGAAGATCGAGAAGCGAAGAGCGAGGAGTAAGGAAATGAGCCTAGAGCAAATGTTGCTCATCCTCTTCATTTTTCATTCTTCGCTCTTCTTTCCTTCAACAAATATACCGGCTGACATCTTCACCGCAAACATCGGTCAAATAGGCGAGTGCTCGAAACCGGAGAGAGACGCATTCCATGTAAAGCGGATTCAGCTTACACAGGGGGGGACTGTGGAAGAGCTTGCGGCCAAAGAGCTTAACGTCGTGCTCAAAGGGACAATCGCAGGGAATCAGGCGGCAGATGAAGTGGGCTTGGGGGGCGCTGGTGATGTTAATGCCGTCAACCCATCGACGCAGGGGAGCCAGGATATCAAACCCAGGTTGTTTAGTGGCGATCGCCCCTACATTGGTTTTCTTGTCGTTAGATGGGCGGAAGAAAGTCGTCATGGGTTGAGCCTCAAACTAGGTGGAAATTTGAGTTACGCAGAATTCGTGGTTTACCTAGTCGTCATCGTCCAGCCTGCTGCGGATAGGGCCATCCTCAGCCAGCTCTAGCTCTCGGCTCAGGCATCCCACCACAAAGTTGGACTCTAGAAAATGCACAGAATAGACGTACGCCCGCTGCAGATAGGTGCCGATGCCCACGATATAGCCAATGTCGCCTTTCTTTGCCAAGTGGAACCCGATATCTTTGCCGGGAAAGGTGCCATCGTTGCGGATAAGCTTACGGGTGCGGACGCGACTACCCATTTCGTACATAGGAGGGCCATCTAGTTCAATTTCTTCACTTAGGCGCATAATTCGGTGAGGGGTAGAGGGCAAACGGGTGAGAGGACAAACGGGTGAGAGGGTGGATGGGGGTGAGGGTGGATGGGGGTGAGCTAATTTCCCACCAACCCACCAACCCACTAACCCACCAACCACTCACACCTAACGAACCAGGTCGAAGGAGATATCGGTCTTCGACGGAATGATGGTCTTACGATCCAGCTCATCCAGAATGGTGTTGATGATCCAGTTGAATTGGTTGATCGCGCCCTGGTAGCCCAGAGTAGCGTAGCGGTGCATGTGGTGGCGATCGAAGATAGGATAGCCAATGCGCACCAGCGGCGTGCCCGTGTCGCGCCACAGATACTTGCCGTAGGAGTTACCGATCAGCAGGTCAACAGGCTCGGTGAACATCAGGGAGCGCAGGTGCCACAGATCCTTCTTGCCCCAGATGGTGGCTTCCTGGCCGTAGGGGCTGTTGGTCAACACCTCACGCAGTTCTGCCTCGAAGTCGGGGTTGCTGTTGGTCACCACGATGTGGACTGGCTCAGCGCCCATTTCCAGCAAGAACTGGGTAATGCCAAACACATGGTCGGGATCACCATAAAGGGCAACGCGCTTACCGTGAATCCAGGCCTGGGAGTCGGTCAGGGCATCCACTGCCCGGCCCCGCTCTTGCTGCAGTTCCTGGGGAATGGCCTTGCCGGTGATGGCAGAGAGGGCCATGAGAAACTCGTCGGTGCCCTTGATACCGAAGGGACGGAAGTTATAGGTTTTCTGATCCCACTGCTTGGTGATGTATTCCTGGGTCTTGGGCGTGGTGTACTTCTGGAAGAAGAAGCTGCCCTCAGCGTTGATGGAGTCTGCCGCATCCTCCAGCGTGGTCAAGCCGTTGTACATCTTGAATTCGCCCGTGTTGGGGGAATCAAAGCTGTCTGAGTTGTCCGATAGGACGGTGTAATCAACGCCAAACAGGTCCAGAATTCGCTTCAGCTCACGGATGTTGCCAATGTAGGGATCAAAGCCCAGGTTGAAGTTAAACTTGCCGTTGGTAGTCTCGGCTTTCTTACCTTCGGTCAGGGTCTTGAGGATGCTCACTAGCATGTTGTCGTAGCCCGTGATGTGGGAACCGACAAAGCTGGGAGTGTGGGCTGCGGGCACTGGCAAATCTAAGGGAATCAGCTCCTCATTCTTGGCAGTCTGGATAAACGAGCCGATGTCATCTCCAATTACCTCTGCCATGCAGGTGGTGCAGAGGGCAATCATTTTGGGGCTGTAGAGGGTGTAGGCGTTTTGTAGACCTTGCTTAAGGTTATTAAGGCCACCAAACACCGCCGCATCTTCCGTCATGGAGGAGGAAACTGCCTGGAAGGGCTCTTTGTAGTTACGGGTGAGGTGGGTGCGGAAGTAAGCGACGCAGCCTTGGGAACCGTGGCTGTAAGGCAATGTACCTTCAAAGCCAGCGGCAACGAATAGGGAACCAAGGGGCTGGCAGGCTTTTGCCGGGTTGATGGTTAGGGCTTCCCGCTCAAAGTTCTTCTCCCGGTAGTCCCAGGATTTCGTCCATTCAGCGATTTCAGCGACTTTTTCGGGGCTGTGGGCACCTTCAAACTGGCGCTTGTATTCAAACAGGTCTTGATAGGTATCGGTATGGAACAGGTCAAAGTGATCCTGGATTTTACCGGGTTCTGTTGCGTTCTCCGGCACTTGAGGATTGGTGTTGTCAGTCATGACATTCTCCTTGGAAGGGGGTAGGGGTGGGTGAAGGGAGGGGTAGTAGGGGAGATTTGATTTTGTGTATGAAATCAAATCTCCTAGCTTCCTACTCTTGCCAGGGGGTCTTAATCAAGTCCCAGGTGGGGTTATTGATGGCCAGATCCATGTCACGGGCGAAGACTTCAAAGCCGTCATAGCCGTGGTAGGGGCCGGAGTAATCCCAGGAGTGCATCTGGCGGAAGGGTAGCGCCATCTTCTGGAAGACGTACTTCTCCTTAATCCCAGCGGCAATCAGGTCGGGCTTCATCTTCTTAGCAAGCTCTTCGAACTCAAAGCCGCTCACGTCGTCGTAGATAACGGTGCCTTCGTCAACATAGTCAGTGGTGCGCTTGTAGTCGTCGCCGTGACCGAATTCATACCCGGTACTGATGACCTTCATTCCCAGATCCGTGAAGGCCGGGATGACGTGACGGGGGCGCAGACCACCCACCATCATCATGACTTCTTTTCCTTCCAGGCGAGGCCGATACTTGGCGGTGATGGCATCCATCCGACCTTGGTACTTAGCAATGACTGCTTCGGCTTTCTCTTGGATGGTTTCGTCGAACTGTGCCGCAATCTTCCGCAGGGACTTGGCAATTTGACTGGGGCCGAAGAAGTTGTACTCCATCCAGCCAATGCCATACTTCTCTTCCATGAAGCGGCAGATGTAGTTCATGGAGCGGTAGCAGTGGATCAGGTTCATCTTCGCCAGAGGTGTCATCACCACTTCGTTGAAGGTACCATCTCCGGAGAATTGACAGATGACGCGGAGGCCAATTTCTTCTAGCAACAGACGGCTGGGCCAGGCGTCACCACCAATGTTATAGTCCCCAATGATGTTGACATCGTAGGGGCTGGGCTCGAAGCCTTCAGGGAGCTTCCGATACTCATCGGCTTTGGGCAGAACCCAGTCACGCACGGTGTCGTTAGCAATGTGGTGGCCGAGGGACTGGGAGACACCCCGGAAGCCTTCGCAACGGACGGGAACCACGGGCTTACCGGTTTTCTTAGCCTGTTTCCTGGCTACAGCTTCAATATCATCTCCAATCAGGCCCACTGGACATTCTGATTCAATCGTGGTGCCCTGGCTCAGGGGGAAGAGAACTTCCAGCTCATCGATCAGCTTGTCGAGCTTCTTGTCGCCGCCAAATACAATGTCTCGCTCCTGGAAGTCGGAGGTGAACTGCATGGTGCCGAAGGTGTCTACCCCGGTGGTGCCGATGTAGTAGTTGCGGCGTCCAGACCAGGAATAGTAGCCGCAGCCTACCGGACCGTGGCTCACGTGAATCATGTCCTTCACTGGCCCCCAGACCACCCCTTTTGCACCTGCGTAGGCACAGCCACGGGTCGTCATTACGCCAGGAACGGACTTCTTGTTAGACTTAACGCCGCAGTCGGATGCCCCTTCTTCGGTGACATTGAGGTGCTTTGAGCGGCTCTTCTTGGCTTTATCAGGATACGCTTCCAGAACTTCCTGGACGAGCGCCTTTCTGTCTTCTGTGGTGGTCATGGTGCCCTCTTGATTGCAATAAAGAGTGGATTTGTTTGGGGAGGGAAAAGGTTGCCTGACCGAGTGCGGGGGATGCCCCAGATGCTTGCTCGCAAGTGAATTGGGCGGAGGCCGACCCGGTTCAGACAGTTAGCAATGAGATGCTATTGGCCTAGACAGCAGCGGTTGCTTTACCTTCATCTGCGGCGAGTGCCTTTTCATACTCTTCGTCACCATTCAGGAGGCCGAACTCAACCAGGAGTTCTTCCAGCTCATCCATAGTGATGGGCGTGGGGATGACGAGATTCTTATTGTCTTCAATCTTGCGAGCCAGGGTTTGGTACTCGGCAGCTTGCTTGCTGTCGGGCGCGTACTCGATCACCGTCATGCGGCGTAGTTCAGCGTGCTGAACGATGTTATCGCGGGGGACGTAGTGAATCATTTGGGTGCCGAGGCGATCGGCCAGGGTTTCGATCAGTTCGATTTCCCGGTCAACGTTACGGCTGTTGCAGATGAGGCCGCCCAAACGTACACCACCAGAGTGGGCGTACTTGAGAATACCGCGAGCGATGTTGTTAGCGGCATACATGGCCATCATTTCACCGGAGCAGACGATGTAGATTTCTTGAGCTTTGCCTTCCCGGATGGGCATGGCGAAACCACCGCAAACAACGTCGCCCAATACGTCATAGGATACAAAGTCAAGATCTTCGTAAGCGCCTTCTTCTTCCAGGAAGTTGATGGCGGTGATGATACCCCGACCGGCGCAGCCTACACCCGGCTCAGGACCACCGGACTCAACGCACTTAACGCCTTTGTAGCCTTCGAGCAGGACTTCTTCAAGCTCTAGGTCTTCTACTGCACCGCGCTCAGCAGCCAGGTGGAGAATGGTGGTTTGAGCCTTGCTGTGCAGCATCAGGCGGGTGGAGTCAGCTTTGGGGTCGCAGCCTACAATCATGATGCGCTGGCGATCGGCCATGCCGGCAATGGTGTTCTGGGAAGTAGTGGACTTACCGATACCGCCTTTTCCGTAAAATGCAATCTGACGCATGGTAGTGAGTCTCCTTGTCGGTGTTGTGTGTAAGTACTACGAGAGTGATGGACTGTTCTGTGTGGTGTTAACTAGACTTTGGTCACTGGGCGATCGCCCGACGGGGTGGAGGGCGAGACGCGTGGCGAACTGCCACGTACTGCCCTTGCGGGAATAAAAACCCAAGCATTGTTTTTCCCATGATGGTGTTTGAGAATAGAGCTGGGCAAAAGAGAAGAAATACTTGAAGAGGGAGCAGGGCACAGTTTGAAAGGGTCAGAGTCGAGGAGATGGAATAGCCCACCGTGCCCTGGGAAATACTTTAGCCGACTGCTTCAACGACGAGGCTGGGCAGGATACGCTCCTGTAAGCGGGCCTCAATGGCGTACTTGATAGTTGTGGTGCTGCTGGAGCATCCGCCACATGCCCCCTTAAGAACTACTTTAACAGTATCACCGCTAAAGTCAAACAATTCGACGTCACCCCCGTCAGCCAGGAGTACCGGGCGGACTTCCTCATCCAGAACATGCTGGATCAGGGCAATTTTCTGCACGATGGTGAGGGAAGCAAGGTCAGGTAAAGTAGAGGAAGTGGGTTCGGTGGCAATTGCCTCCACCCGCGACGGTAAAGCCTCTCGCTCCTGCTGCACTTCCGCAATCAAGTCCTCAATATTGGCAAGGCAGGAACCACAGCCACCGCCTGCTTTCACATAGTTGGTGATTTGCTCCACGGTGGACAGGTCGTTCTCGATAATCACCCGGCGGACGCGGGTATCGGTAATGCCAAAGCAGGAACAGATCAGGGCACCTTCGTCCTCATCGTGGTGCTCCACCTCAATGCCGCGATATTTGTAGATAGCCGCTTCCAGCGCCTCCTGTCCCATAACGGAGCAGTGCATTTTGGCCTCTGGCAAGCCCCCCAGATAGTCGGCAATTTCCTTGTTAGTCACTTGCAAGGCTTCATCCAGGGTTTTGCCTTTGACCAGCTCCGTCAGGGCCGAGGAGGAGGCGATCGCACTCGTGCAGCCAAAGGTCTGGAACCGAGAGTCGAGAATGGTTTCTGAGGTCTCTTGAATCTTGAGGTGGAGCCGCAGGGCATCCCCGCAGGCAATGCTGCCGACTTCACCATATACAACAGCCACATCCGGCTCATTCTCATCGGCGATCGCCCCTTGATTTTGGGGGTTATAGAACAGGTCAAGTACTTTCTCGGTATAGTCCCACATAGCGGTTATCCTTGGTTGCGGTTAGCCTTGGTTGAGGAGTGATAGGGGCGCAATGCGCCGATACAGAAACGGGATGTAGGGGTTAGCCAACAACGGCTTCCTGACGCCCTTGCAGCCAGTCGGCCTGGTCATCGTTAAAGGGAGAGATTTCCCGTAGACGAGCCACAATGTCGGGTAGAACCTTGAGCACGTAGTCTACTTCATCGTAGGTGGTATAGCGGGAGAGGCTGAAGCGAATCGAGCCGTGGAGGATGGTGTAGGGCAGGCCCATGGCCCGCAGAACGTGGGAGGGTTCCAGGGAGCCAGAGGTGCAGGCCGACCCAGAGGAGGCGCAGATGCCGTACTTGTTGAGCATCAGCAGGATGGCTTCCCCTTCGATGTACTTGAAGCCAATGTTAGTCGTGTTGGGCAGCCGCTGGGTGGGGTGGCCGTTGACCACACAGTCGGAGATGGTGGTTAGGATGCCCTGTTCGAGGCGATCGCGCTTGGCTTTCTCGGCCTTGATATCGAACAGGTCCGCAGCAGCTAGCTCAGCGGCTTTGCCCAGGGCCACAATACCGGGGACGTTTTCTGTCCCAGCTCGCCGCCCCCGCTCCTGGTGTCCGCCGAGGAGGAAGGGCCGGAAGCGGAAGCCCCGCCGCACGTACAGCGCCCCGATGCCTTTAGGGGCATGGAGTTTGTGCCCCGACAGGGTGAGCAGGTCAATGGTGCTGGTTTTCAGGTTGATGGGAACTTTGCCCACCGCCTGGACGGCATCGACGTGGAAGGTGGCTCCGTATTCTTTGGCGATCGCCCCAATGGACTCAATCGGGAAAACGGTCCCGGTCTCATTGTTGGCGTACATGGTGGTCACCAGGGCCGTGCCGCCGGTAATAGCCGCTTCCAGCTCCATCAGGTCAAGCTGACCCCGGCCATCCACGCTCAAGTAGGTGACGGTGTAGCCCCGCTTTTCCAGGTGCTTGCACACGTTGAGGATAGCGGGATGCTCAACCATCGTGGTGATGATGTGGCGCTTGTCGGGCTGGGCCGCCAGAGCGGCGTGGATGGCGGTGTTATTGCCCTCACTGCCGCAGCTCGTAAAGATGATTTCGGAGGGTTCGGCTCCCAAAAGGGCGGCGACTTGCGATCGCGCTTCCTGAACCGCCTGCCCCACCTGCCCACCAAAGGTGTGCATACTGGAGGGATTGCCGTAATACTGGGTCAAGTATGGCAGCATGGCCTCAACCACTTCAGGGGCGATTTGCGTCGTGGCATTGTTGTCAAAATAGGTGACGGTCATCGTCAAGGGTCTCCAAAGGGTGGGTCGGTGGGTGGGAGAGTGGGTAGATGGGTCAGTGGGGGATGGGTGACAGGGGTGTAGCCTGTCCCCCATTGCTGCTTACTTCGCTGATTCAGTTACATACTTGTCGTAGAACTCACGGACAACTTTCTCAATCACGTCGTAGGCTTCAACTACTTGCAGTCCGGCTTGCTTCAGTTCCTTCTGAGGACAGGGACCAATCTTTGCTGCCAGTACGGCTTTGCAGTCCGAGATGGTTTTGATGATGTTGTCGAGCATGGCTTCTTCGCCATAACCGCCCTGGCAGTAGTGGTCAATTTTGCGGTGGCCGACAAACTTGGCCTGGGTGGCGTCCACCTCGTAGATCATGAACTCTTTGGCGTGACCAAAGTGCTGGTTGACCAGTCCGCCGCCCTTGGTGGCTACGGCCACGAGAACCTTGGGCGCGTTGGCGGGCAGGTTGCGGTTGCTCTTGGTCTTCACCTTGGCCTTTTGCAGCTCGGTCTTGAACTTCTCAATCCCGGCATGGACTTCCTGACGGTTTTCCAGGCTGTAGTCAGCGGACATTTCCATGAACTTGTCTTTGGTGAATTCCTGGGAGCGGTCTTCGCCTAGGAGACCCACCGCATCGGCGCGGCACTGGCGGCAGTGGCGCATCATTTTCATATTGCCGGAGCACTGATCTTGAACAAACTTGAGTTCCTTGGGGTTGGGACCACGCTGGCCGTTCAAACCAAAGTAGGTGCCGTGCTCAGGAGCCGAAATCAGGGGCATGATGTTGTGCAGGAAGGCACCCCGCGCCCGAATGGCTTTGTTCACCTCTACCAGGTGCTCGTCGTTGATGCCGGGAATCATGACGGAGTTGACTTTGCAGAGGATGTCCGCTTCTTTGAGGGCTTGCAGTCCCTCCATTTGCCGCTCATGCAGGATGCGCACCCCATCAATGCCCCGGTAGCGCTTCCGGCGGTAGTGAACCCAGGGATAGATCTGCGCCCCAATTTCCGGGTCAACCATATTAATAGTGATGGTCACGTGGTCCACATTGAGCTGCTTGATTTTCTCAACATGATCCGGCAGCATCAGGCCGTTGGTGGATAGGCAAAGCTTGATATCGGGAGCCTTGTCGGCAATCAGTTCAAAGGTGCGGAAGGTTTTCTCAGGGTTGGCCAGCGGATCCCCAGGGCCAGCAATGCCCAGTACGGTCATTTGGGGAATCTTGCCTGCGACGACCAGAACTTTGTGAGCAGCTTCTTCAGGGGTGAGAAGTTCGCTAACAACGCCTGGACGGCTTTCGTTGGCGCAGTCGTATTTGCGGTTGCAGTAGTTGCACTGGATGTTGCAGGCTGGAGCCACGGCAACGTGCATGCGGGCGTAGTGGTGATGCGCCTCTTCGCTGTAGCAGGGGTGCTTTTCGATGCGGGCTTTGATTCTTTCGTCGAGTTCTTCAGGCGCGCCACTAGAGCTGCAGCCACAGCTACTACCAGACTGCTTAACCTTCACCTGACTTTTAGTGATGGTAATATCGACGTCGGCCTGAAGGTCGGTTGTCGGCGTGGTTTGGAGTAGAGCAGATGGTGGTGGTGTCATGGAGGGATGAGGTAAAGGACAGGAGAGGGAAGTGACGCCTGTCGATGAACCATGACCCGAATAATCGCACTGCTAGATCGAACCTTTAGGAGTCGTGCCAAAAATCGTTTTAGGAATCTCTTAGAAATGTCTATTGATGATTCGCAACGATAACTCTAACTGAGTGGGCTTGACGCTCCTGCGAGCTGACCTAGCATTGCGCGGTAGGGTTTGGTGCTCGGCGTTAAAGGTTTTATAGCAAGTCCCTTTCGCCATCCCTCTGGCGAGTCCCCGATAGAGTTATTGAGTATTTACAACGGTACTCAACCGCCCAAACCCCTATGGTTATGCCAAACCAAGAAAAAATTTAGGTCGGGGGACGAGACTTTTTACCGGGAGGAGCGAGTATTTTAGCGGTGAGGTGCAGCTATTTCTGTACTCAGCTCTGAGCTATATTTCATCAATAGTTGAGGCTACTTTCGCCTGATTTCATTACCCGGTCAAAAAGTACTCAAATGGGCCGCAAAATCGCGATTTGAACGGTGCAATTTTGCCCCAAGAAGGTCAAGAAATGTTTTCTGTATCCTATCTACCAATCTAACAGATATTCCCGTAACAGAGTCGCTCTAAATATTAAGTTCCGTCACCTCTTCTTTTCAAGATATTAACCTATGGTCGAGCAATTTCGGCTTAAGTAGTTAGACAAGATTATTTTCTTGCGAGTATGCGCCCCCTGTGGGGACGTACACCCTATAGGCTGTCATTAATTGCGCTCCAGCAGTGAACTGAGGGTCTCCGCTCGTCCACGGTAGGTGGCTGAGGGAGTGAACTAATAGGTTAAGGAATGATGAAGCAAAAAAATGGTTTCCGTATCTAGAGCTACAGACTCAATAATATAGATGCCATTTTGTTGATGCAACTATCTCATGTTGAGTACAGGGTGGTGCGATCGCCCCGTCCCCCAAAACATGCTTCATCCCTTGAATATCAAAGGCATTAGCATGAGTGCACGATTGCCAGTACCATTCAACCAAAATACCCATCCCTCCCGCTAAAAATGCCCGCCCCCCTACCCTATGATTCATATGAAACGATTGCCTGGCGGAAAACCAGTCATTTGAGTACCGCTTCAATAGGTATAGTATTTCGATATCAGTTCACGGTTTGCCACAGCTTTTTAGGATTGGTATAAGCAGGGAACAGACCGCTCTGACCAAGAGAAATGGCAATGGTACAGCACCTAAAAATTCCGACATCCTCCCCTCGCGCTGTCTGCCCCTGCAGTCAGTCTTCCCCGATATCCAAGACATCGCCCATCTCTGCTGAGCGGTTATCTGGATGGCGACCCCTCGATCGCTTCCTCCGTTTGCCGCTCGTCGCCGACTTTCGCATCATCTTTGAGCGAGATCCGGCGGCCCGCAACGTCTTGGAAGTACTGCTCTGCTATCCTGGCCTCCATGCTCTCGCCGCCCACCGACTGGCCCACTGGCTGCACCGCCACCATACGCCCGTCCTGCCCCGCTTCATTTCCCACCTGGCCCGTTTCTTTACCGGTGTCGAGATTCACCCAGGGGCGCAGATCAGCCCCGGCGTGTTCATTGACCACGGCATGGGCGTCGTCATCGGGGAAACGGCGATTGTCGGCAGCTACACCCTGATATACCAAGGCGTCACCCTGGGCGGCACGGGTAAGGAGACGGGCAAGCGCCACCCCACCGTCGGCAGTCACGTCGTCATTGGAGCAGGGGCTAAGGTTCTCGGTAATATCACCATCGGTGATAATGCCCGAGTCGGGGCCGGTTCCATCGTGCTCCGCGATGTACCGGCAAACTGCACTGCGGTGGGGGTTCCGGGCCGGAATATTTGCCGATCCACTGCCCCCGACTGCCCCCTCGATCACGGTAAACTCCCGGATGCTCAAGCTGATGCAATTCGCCTATTACTAGATCGAATCGAGCAGCTTGAGCAACAGCTTCAGCAACATAGCTAGCTTTAGCGCCTCACGGGACTAGAGTAAGTCTCCTTCAGGGGAATCTCCCTGGTAAACCGCCCCCTCACATGGTAGTCCGATGAAGCCCTCCCTATCCCACACCCAATTCCTACAGTTTCTTCGCCATGAATTCCGATTCTCTGACGCAGAAATTGCCGTCGCCCGTCGTCATCAAGATTTGGATAACGGCCCCCTTTCAATTATGCTCTGGAAGTATGGGCTGATTTCCCTAGAACAGCTCAGCCGCATCTTTGACTGGTTAGAAAACCGCATTCACCCCAGTATCGTTGGCCAGATCTAGCCTTTCATCTCCTTGATTGACATTGATTGACATAATTTTCTATCGACGCAGTTTCTATCGATGCAGCTCTTAATGACCCGCCATTCACCAGTTCAGGCCAATGCAGGCTCGTCTCTACATCAGCGGGTAATCACAGCTCTCAGTATTTCCATCCAGTTTTCCGAAACAAATCGCAGCTAGAGGTTATCATTATGTTTGAAATCATGATCATCGCGTTTCTCTTCAGCGGACTCGTTGTCTGTTACGATCGCACCCTTGATCGACTGTTTAGGTTAGAAACCGAACCAACTGCTGACAAAGACTTAGGTTCGGTTCGCTGACGAATTTCCTTATTCCTTTTGCCCATTGGAGGCTTTGTCATGAAAGTAATGCTGCGCCAGCGACCATCGGGTCAACTTCTGGTTTATGTGGCCAAGAAAGATCTCGAAGAGGAAGTCGTCAGTGAAACCCAGTCAGGAGACGATACCATCCTGACCCTAGCCAATGGCTGGGAGTTGGCGGTCAGCAATTTCAGCGAACCCCGGCAGCTTCCCAAAACGGTGGAAGCAAGACGGCTAAACTGATTCATCCCTTTGCCTGCGATCGCTCCCCCTCATAGCTGGGCGATCGCCACCCAAAGCATTGCACGATCAGGCAGTGCCCGTGGTTCTCATACGCTTCAGAGCACAGCGCACTACTGGCACAGCTTCTGGCATTCATTCTTAACGTTACGTGAGACATTAAGTGAGACAACCCAGGTGGGGTATGGTAGGTCCATATCCTGCCTTTCTCTATACAGCGCTTCAGTACTCCCAGGCCGCCAGGGCAGCCTGCAGACCTGCTCTGCCAATGTGTTAGACTTCAGCATTGCCGCCCAATTGGGACTAGCCCCTAGCGCTGATTGAGCAAACCCTGCGGGAAAACGCCATTTCCTAGAAAGTTGAGCAGAGGATCCGGCAGACGCTGCCCAAGTCCATCGAGATTCAAACCCACCAGTCGCCCGATTTATGAACCTGTGCGTCAACGCCCGCGACGCCATGCCCAATGGCTGTATTCTCTACGTTCAGGCTGAGAACTGTCATCTCGATGAAGCCAGCGCCCGTCGCTATCTGGATGCCGCTGTCGCCCCCTACGTGGTGGTGACCGTGTCTGATACGGGTACGGGCATAGCTCCCGACATTCTCCACCGCATCTTTGATCCTTTCTTTTCGACCAAGGAAGTGGGCAAAGGCACGGGACTCGGCCTTTCTGCGGTTTTGGGCATTGTCAAAAGTCACGGTGGCTTTGTCGATGTGCAAAGTACGGTCGGCGAGGGGAGCAAGTTTCAAATCTTTCTACCGGCAAACCAGTCCCCAGTATTTGCAGGGGAGGATAGCGGTTCGCTTTTGATGGGCCACCAGGAGCTGATTCCCGTAGTGGACGACGAGGAGGCGATTCGGGAGGTCACCCAGGCGACGCTGGCAGCCTACAATTGTCGAAGCCACTGAGCTGGGAGTCTGGACCTTTCTGCCCAAACCTTTCACTACCCAGGAGGTGCTCCAGGCGCTGCACGACCTCTATAGCCTTACGGACTGAGGTTTGCGCGGGGGGGCCACGTCTCTTGAATGTCCTAACGCGAAAGCGTAGCGCCATAGCAATCTGGTCAGCGACTCTGCGGAAGTGGGGATAAGTGTGCTAACTTAAGCTCTGCCAGAAGGGTGTCGGGCAGAAATTCGGTCGTGTGGTTTGATCATAGAGGGTAGGAAAGTCCGTTCATGCCTGCAAAAAAGAGACAATCGCGATGCTACTGGGGCCTGTTGGGGGCGATGGTCGGAATTCTGCTGACCCTGCTCGCCATTCCCAAGTCGCCGCCGCAAGTGCAGTCAGCGACCTGGAATCCATTTGTCAAAAGGTTTTGGAGTCTCCGTCGGCCCGAACCACCCGCTCCGTCCGCTGCGGCGATCGCCAGTGATCGAGTAGACGACGTTATGGCAGCCATTCGCCACCAGGAATCGAGCGGCGGCATTCATCTATACAATCATTCGGGCAGCGGGGCAGTAGGCCCCTACCAAATTACGACCATCCGGGTTGAGGAGTGGCAGCGACGGGGCTGGGTCAGCTTTGACAAAGAGGGAATCCTCCTCAATCCAGCCTTGATGCATGCCCTGGTGCACCGCGACCTGTCGGCAGCCTATGACCGGGCGATCGCCCAGGGCCTACAGGGGTGCGACCTGGCCCGATTTCTAGCGGCCTCCTGGTACAGCTCCGATGGCCGCCATCGCCACAGTACGGTGCCCCAAATATTCAATGGCGATCGCTACCCCAGCATCGCCCAGTATGCCGAAGAGGTGTCCCGCAGAACCGACTGTCGGCAGTGGCGCGCTTAAGAAGGCAGAAGGCAGAAGGCAGAAGGCAGAAGGCAGAAGGCGAGAAAAGGCAGAAGGCAGAAGGCAGAAGCTAGAAGGCAGAAGCCAAAAGGCAGAATCTAAAATCCAAAATCCAAAATTCCGTCTCCCAAAACCACCACCCAGTCCAGCATTAACTTTTGTTACAGACTGCAAAGCGATCGCCCAACCAAATTAAAAGAACGTAATAGGATTTTAAGCGGTACCCGTGATCCATTCTGGATCTCACCGGATTTCACACTGCAAGATTTATTTACTAGGCGATCGCATGAACATCGTAGACGACCAAAGAGCGAACCAAATCCTGGACGACAAGGTTGTTGTCAAAGATTATTTCAACGCCAAGGGCTTTGAGCGGTGGCGGCGCATTTATGGCAACGGCGAAGTCAACTCCGTGCAGCTCGACATCCGCAAGGGGCACCAGCAGACGGTAGACACGGTGCTGCAGTGGCTGCGGGATGACGGCAATCTGCCTGAGCTAACCATCTGCGATGCGGGCTGTGGGGTCGGCAGCCTCAGCATTCCCCTGGCCCAGGCAGGAGCCACCGTCTATGCCAGCGATATCTCTGAGAAGATGGTGGGGGAAGCCGCTGACCGTGCCCGCCAGAGCCTGGATCAGCCGGAAAAGCTGGCGATCGCCGTGAAAGACCTGGAAGACCTGGACGGCAGCTACCACACCGTCATTTGCCTCGACGTGCTCATCCACTACCCCCAGGACAAGGCCGCCGACATGATCAAGCACCTGTCTGAATTGGCAGAATCGCGGTTCATCCTCAGCTTTGCCCCCAAAACCCCCTGCTATACGCTGCTGAAGAAAATCGGCGACTTTTTTCCCGGTCCCAGCAAAGCAACGCGGGCCTATCTCCACCGAGAAGCGGATGTTGTGCGCTTTTTGGAATCTCATGGCTGGGAAATTCGGCGCAATGCCATGACCAAAACCCGCTTCTACTTTTCCCGATTGCTGGAAGCGGTCAAGGAATAATGGACAGGGCGATTGAAAGAGACGAACCGTAATCATTTTTAACGAAAATTCTCATCAAATCAGATTACGCTAACGATCTAGAGGGGCTCCAATGCCCTGCGATCGCTAGGTTCACGCCTCTTTGTTGAGATATAGGTTAGGACATTTAGTATGAGCTGTAATTTAGCAAGCAAGCTGCGTGAGGGGACCAAAAAGTCCCACTCAATGGCAGAAAATGTTGGCTTTGTGAAGTGTTTTCTGAAGGGAGTGGTTGAGAAAACCTCGTACCGCAAATTAGTAACTAATCTTTACTTTGTTTATTCCGCAATGGAAGAAGAGATGGAGCGGCACCGTGACCATCCCCTCCTCTCCCAAATCTATTTCCCAGAACTGAACCGCAAAGCCAGCCTGGAAACTGACCTGCACTACTACTACGGCAACAGCTGGCGCGAGCAGATTTCCCTTTCCCCCGCTGGTGCAGCCTACGTGCAGCGGATTCGCGATGTGTCCAATCACCAGCCCGAATTGCTGGTCGGCCATGCCTACACCCGCTACCTGGGTGACCTCTCAGGCGGGCAAATTCTCAAGAAGATTGCCCAGCGGGCGATGAACCTGTCGGATGGAGCCGGAACTGCTTTCTATGAGTTCTCCGAGATCCCCGATGAGAAGGCTTTTAAGGACCAATATCGTCAGGCTATGGACAGCCTGCCCATCGACGAGGCCACCGCTGACCGCATCGTGGACGAGGCCAATGACGCCTTCGGCATGAACATGAAGCTGTTTAACGAGCTGGAGGGCAACCTGATTAAGGCTATCGGTCAAATGCTGTTCAACACGCTCACCCGTCGCCGCACTCGTGGCAGCACCGAACTGGCAACGGCTGAATAGGCAGCAGATGCGCTGACCTGCTCCTTCTACACCCTCAACGGGGTTTGGGAAGCAGGCAGAATACGGGATTGGAAATTGGGATTTTGGGCACTGGGACGAAGAAGCCGCTTGCGGCTGGGTCGTCGGTCTCGAACCTCAATCGCCAATCCCGTTGTGATATGAAGCCTCCAGCGAATTCTCCGTGACCCAGGAAGAGTGATAGAATCAACTCCTGGCTTGGTCTGTCTGACTCATCGAACCTCATCAAAAAGCTGGAAGATGCGTTTTTCCAAAATTCTAATCGCCAACCGGGGTGAGATTGCGCTAAGAATCCTCCGGACCTGTGAAGAAATGGGGATTGCAACGGTTGCCGTTCACTCTACAATCGATCGCCATGCGCTTCATGTCCAGCTCGCCGATGAGGCCGTTTGCATCGGAGATCCCCCCAGCAACAAGAGCTACCTCAACATTCCCAACATCATCGCCGCTGCCCTCACCCGCAACGCCACCGCCATCCACCCCGGCTATGGTTTCCTGGCGGAGAATGCCCGATTTGCCGAGATCTGTGCCGACCATCAGATCGCCTTCATCGGGCCGACCCCAGACGCCATGCTGTCCATGGGCGACAAATCCACTGCCCGAGAAACCATGAAGCAAATTGGCATCCCTACCGTGCCGGGGAGCGACGGTCTGCTGACGGATGAGCGAGAAGCGCTGGCGATCGCTCGTACGATTGGCTACCCCATCATGATCAAGGCCACGGCGGGGGGCGGCGGACGGGGCATGCGGCTAGTGCGGCGGGAGGAAGACCTGATGAAGTCATTCCTGGCGGCCCAGGGCGAGGCGGAAGCTGCCTTTGGCAACCCCGGCGTTTATCTAGAGAAGTTCATCGAACGTCCCCGCCACATCGAGTTTCAAATTCTCGCCGACAGCGACGGCAACGTGATTCATCTGGGGGAGCGAGACTGCTCCATCCAGCGGCGGCACCAGAAGCTGCTGGAGGAAGCTCCCAGCATTGCCCTCACGCCCGAACTGCGGGACAAGATGGGGTCGGCGGCGGTGCGGGTGGCCCAGGCTATCCGCTACGTAGGGGCGGGCACGGTGGAGTTTCTGCTGGATCAGGCGGGGCAGTTTTACTTCATGGAAATGAATACCCGCATTCAGGTTGAGCATCCGGTGACGGAGATGATTACGGGCCTGGATCTAATCGCCGAACAAATTCGCATTGCCCAGGGAGAGCCGCTGCAGCTCACCCAGGAACAGGTGAAGCTGCGGGGACACACCATCGAATGCCGCATCAACGCCGAAGACCCTGACCAAAACTTCCGGCCCCATCCAGGGCGCATTAGCGGCTACCTGCCGCCCGGCGGTCCTGGCGTGCGCATGGATTCCCATGTCTACACCGACTATGAAATTCCACCCTATTACGACTCTCTCATCGGCAAGCTGATCGTTTGGGGACCCGATCGCCCGGCTGCCATCTGCCGCATGCGACGGGCCTTGCGGGAGTGCGCCATTACCGGATTACCGACCACCATTGGCTTCCATCAGCGGGTGCTGGAGACGGTGGAGTTCCGTGAGGGCAATGTCTACACCAATTTTGTGGAGCAAATGATGCCGCCCCAGTAAGGCTGGGCTAAAACCGCCCCATCATCAATAGCCCCTGCTGACCCACCAAAATTTCCCGCAATAGGCTAAAAATCCCTACCCAGATGATTGGGGTAATGTCTACACCTCCCAGGGGCGGAATGACGCGGCGCAGCGGCATCAGAAACGGTTCTGTAGGCCAGGCCACCAGGTTGAAGGGCAGGCGGTTGAGATCGGCCTGGGGATACCAGGTGAGGACGATCCTGAGAATGAAGAGCAGGGTCATGACGGCTAGAAACGGACCCAGAATCCAGGAGGCGATCGCAGCGACAGTCATAGCGGATACAAACCTTTACATTGCTTAATCCAATACCTCTCCAATTCTAGCGCTCCTGGGGGCGGCAACTGGCTGAATTCGAGCAGCAGAAATCGTTTGCCGGTCTTCTCAAGGGGGAAGCGGGGCGGTAAGATTAGAGAAGCAATCTAACGTTATCTAAAGCAGGGATTGGAAACTAATGACACCATCTTTAGCAAACTTTTTCTACAGCTTGTTGGCAGGCGCGGCAATTGTGGTGATTCCAGTAGTCGTTGGCCTCATCTTCATCAGCCAAAAGGATAAGATTCAACGACGCTCCTAGGATTGGCATCGCAGGCAGGATAGTCCAGCCGAGCGCTGCTATGCGCCCCTCGGCCAGGTCTGCCCTAATCGAGCCTGCAAGGTTTAATGGGACAAACGCAATTTTCATAAGACATCCTTACCCGCCCTTCACCGTGCAGTTGGGACTCCACCTCCGGTTGGTCCCACTGCAAGTCTTATACGGATGAAGGGCAAAAGCCTATGGGACTGAGTAGAGATTTCCGGTGAGACTCGTTAACATGGATGTACGGAACAAGCGAGGGCAAAGTCGATGATCAATTTCGGGAGTAATCCCGCTTTCATTCTGGGGATTGCGCTAGCGCTGTGCGGGGTAGCGCTGTATGCCATGCGCTCCTATCGCCCAGAGCTGTCTCGCGATCACGATATTTTCTTTGCTGCGATCGCCCTGATTACGGGCCTGATTTTGATGTTCCAGGGGTGGCGACTCGATCCCCTGCTGCTGCTGGGGCAGCTCTCCCTGGCTGGTTCAGCCGTCTTTTTTGCCGTCGAAAATATCCGGCTACGGGGCGTGACTACCCAACAGGCCAAGCGCAACACCCCCATCGTTGATGACGAGCGCCCGGTTAGCCGCAACTACCGCTACGACAACTACGAGTATCGGGCCGAGTTTGAAGAGCTGCCGTCGGTTGAAGATCGGGCCGAGTCCCGCCGCATCCGCGCCAGCCGCGATCCACGCAGCGTTCGCCGCGATGACTCTACAGGTAGCCGCCGCAGCGCTTACGGCAGTCGCCGCGATGAGGACAGCTATGGTCCTGACGATCGCCCCCCCAGCAAGCGCCGTCTGCCGCGCCCCCAGCGCCGCTACTCTGAGCGAGACGAGGCGACTGAACCTACTTGGGACGACGTAGGTCGCCGCAGCCCCGACGCTGATTGGGGCGATCGCCCTTCCCGCCCGCGCAATCGTGACGGCTACCGCGAAGAGTACCGTGACGACTATCGGGATAGCTACCGCGATGACTATGCTTCTGCCCCACCAGTGCGGGAACCTTTGGATGAACCTTCCTACGCCCGGCGACCTGCAGCGGACCAGTATCCTCCCCAAACAGCGCCAACCGCAGGCGAGTACACCGACTATCGTCCCGTTGACTACGCTAATGGCGAGGCCGACAATTCCAGCTATCAGGACGAGTATCCATACTAAACTGGACTCGTCGTTGCTATAGAATGCTGACGGTATCATGCCCCTCATTAAGGTTCAAACGACTGAGAATGCTCCGGCTCAGCCCGAGGTGGAGACCATGCTGAAGACCCTGTCTGCCAGCCTTGCCCAGCATCTCGGCAAGCCTGAGTCTTACATCATGACGGCTTTTCAGCCAAACGTAGCCATGACGTTTGCGGGTACGACTGACCCCGTCTGCTACGTCGAGATTAAGAGCGTGGGCACTATGAGTTCAGCGCAGACCCAGGCGATGAGCCAGGATTTCTGTCAGAAAATTGAGCAGGCCCTCGGGGTACCCGCTAACCGCACCTACATCGAGTTTGCCAATGCGGCAGGGGCGATGTGGGGCTGGAACGGAAAAACCTTCGGTTAGACATAAATCTGCGCCAAAGTTGCTGAGGAGACGGGCATCGCCCGCCGTGCTGACCTGTATTGGGCGTTGGCATGAAAGCCATTCTCAAAGCTGGCACTTGGTAAGAGGTTTAAGCCCTGACAATGCTTCGATCTGCTGGCGGATAGCCATTTCCAGGAGGGCGTCTCCCTCGGCCACTGATTCGATACGACAGAGCCGATCCCGTAGCTCAGCGGCTCCGGCAAACCCTTTGGCATACCAGGCCATGTGCTTCCGGGCCTGACGAATGCCGCGATCGCCCTTGTAGTCATACAGCCAGCGCAGATGCTCCCGGGCACATTCCAGCCGCTCCGCAATGGTGGGAGCTGGGCGCAGTTGGCCGGTTTTGAAGAAATGGTCAATTTCTCCCACTAGGAAAGGGTAGCCCAGGGTGCCTCGGGAACACATGACGCCATCGGCCCCCGTTTCTTCTAGACAGCGCACCGCCGCCTCGACTGAGAAAATGTCGCCATTGGCGATGACTGGAATGGTCAGGGCCTGCTTAACCCGCCGAATCCATCCCCAGTCGGCCTTGCCGTTATAGCCTTGGGCACGGGTGCGGCCATGCAGGGTCAGCAGTTGTGCCCCAGCGTTTTCCATCCGCTTCGCAAACTCTACTGCGTTGATTTCAGTCTCGCTCCAGCCAATGCGGGTTTTCACCGTCACGGGGACATCCACCGCCTGGGCCACAGCTTCAACCAGGCGCACGGCCTGATCTGGCTGCCGCAGCAGGGACGACCCGCCCCCCTTTTTGGTAATTTTATTCACCGGGCAGCCCATATTGATATCAATGGTGTTAGTTCCCTGGTCTACCGCTCGCTGAGCCGCCTCAGCCATGAAGTCGGGGCGGCAGTCGAATAGCTGAATGCTAACGGGACGCTCGCCGGGATCAATTTCCATGAGCTTGGGGAGCGATCGCAAGTGGTGCAGTTCGCTGGCGCTGACCATCTCGGTGTACATCATGGAGTCGGGGGCATAGCGGCGCACCAGCCTGCGGAACACCAGGTCCGTCACTCCCGACAGAGGCGACTGAAGTACCCGGCTGTGGACGGTCACGGACCCAATCTGCAGGGGCGCTGCCAGGGTTTGGGCAAGGGCGGGGGAAATCTCAAGCATGGGGCGATCGCGGTAACCGCTGTAGCGGTAGAAATCTGAGCAATTACAAAACCATCACTCCGAGTTTAAAGGGTCGGAGCCTGCCGCATCAGGGAGAAAGCCGGTAGCGGATTGGCCCTTTGGCCGTGCGAGGAGGGACGATCGCTCCTTTCAGCGTCACCACAATCGCCCCCGCTTCAGCCAGCTCGACTCCGATCTCGCGCACTAGGGGCATCAAGTCACGCCAGCGATCGCCCCCCAGGGACCGCGCCAGAGAGCAAGACGATGCCGAAGGGGGTGACTATGACGCAAGCAGCTCTAGCTGGCGATCGCCCTGATCAGCACCAGCCGCTGCTCGCTGAGGTCGGCGTCGCCGCGGTGTTCCCCGGTTTTGGGCCTCTAGGTAGCTCTGGAGACTAGGGTATCCCAAGTAATTGAGTACAGCATAGCCGTGCTTGCAGCATCCCCGCCCCAGGCTTTGGACCTGGAACTGGTAGTCGTGGCAGGTGCATTCAATCCGGTCGGGGAGACAGATGACCTCGTAGGCGTGGTTCCCATGCTGGCTGGCGACGGAGAACCGGGGCGGATGCTGTAGCCAATCGGTGACCTGGAGGTTCTGAGCATCGGCCTGACGCCGGGCAACGAAATGCTTTTTCAGGGCCGCTTTCGATACAAACGTGGGGCGCTGACCCTTTACCCAAACCCACAGCACGCTAAAGAATTCTCGAATTTGAACCGAAGCGGAGGGTGGTAGATTGAGCAACCGCCGCACCGCTGCCGCTGAATAGAGGAGATGGGAACGAGCAGCCATAAGAATTTGTAGAGATATCTATCTCCATTATGCCGTGTAACACGGGAGATCGGCAGTATCGACCGTGTTACACAGTGGCTCGCGATCGCCCCCACCCCTTGACAATGGGATCACAGAACGGCAAATTATCACTCTAGAGCACGCATACTAGAGAACAGCATGGAGCAGTCGCAGTCGACTAAACCCAGGGCGCGAAAGCCCTGGGCCGGGATTAATCAGCCCCGTAATGAGTCTGGACACTTTCAGCGCAAGTCTGCGGAACCTCGGGGTCGGGCGATCGCCCTGCGTCTATCCCAAAGCTTAGATGCTGCTGTCCGGGAAGCGGTTGGATGGCAGTCTAGCGCCGACAATGCCGTGCTGCGTAGCTGGCTAGAGGCGGCCATTGCTGAAAAACTGCAGCGGGATCAAAACCCTAATTCCTCTTCACCCCAGTAGGGATTACCCCTCACCGCTCCGAGCCCCGTTTCGCTAGAACGATCCCCATCATTACCTCCGGGGGACTCCCGCTGTACCCGAAGGGTTAGCGGCGAGGGGGATAGGAGCGGAAATCAGGAGGGTGCGATGCCCTCCTGATTTCCTTAAAGCATTGACGTGTATGGATTTCACCTGTTTTTCTGTGCTAGAATAGTACAATGATTCTTACCTTTCAGTACCGGCTCAATCCCACCCCCGAACAGGCATCCACAATGGCAGTCTGGGGTGAATTGCTGCGTCGGCACTGGAACTATGCGCTGGGTCA
>JBHJGR010000374.1:0-7411 GCA_050331615.1 Elainellaceae cyanobacterium | reverse complement strand
CGGCGCGGCCGCCGACTCCTCGGACGGCGCGGCCGCCGACTCCTCGGACGGCGCGGCCGCCGACTCCTCGGACGGCGCGGCCGCTGACTCCTCGGACGGCGAGGCCGCTGACTCCTCGGACGGCGAGGCCGCTGACTCCTCGGACGGCGCGGCCGCCGACTCCTCGGACGGCCCGGGCTCTTCGCCCGCTCGCCGCAGCACGCGGGCCGATGGCACCGCCGGAGTAGGTGCCACGCGCGCGTCGTCGGCTGTCTGATCGAGCAGGCCCGCGGCCTGTGCCTCGATGATCCCCTGCACCCGCTTGATCAGCAGATCGTAGTACACGCACTCCAGGCTGTTCTGGGACGTGCGCTCCTTCGCCCGCTGGTACTCCGCGTGGGCCGGGATGTACTGCTCCCGCACCTCGAGGATGTGCCCCAGCGCCGCAAACGCCCGGGCGTGCGTGGGATCCTTGTCGACCCGCTGGCGGATGGTGTGCTCCGCCTGGTGGCACGCCGGAAGAGTGTAAATAAACGCTTGGGGACACTTTACCCGCTGGGGCTGACTGCCCAATACCTAGATAGTTTGACCATTTTGGTGCGGCTATTTGGTGAGGGGTTGCGGAGTTTGAGATAAAACTCTCAGATCAGTTTTAAGGGTGGTGGATGAACCAAGAATCCCCTAGCTTTTAGGAGATTTTTGAAGATGATCCTACCCGATGACGTCGGGGCAAATGGGCATTTGCCCCGCCCGACCGGTTAATGGGGGTAGAATTTTTCCCAGAAATCGCCTTAGCTATGGGGAGTGTCAAATCACTCATCTTTGTATCACTGGTAGCAAAACCTCATCAGGAAACGCAGTATAGATCGTCCTACGCCTGAACTAACTAAAGGATTGCTATGCCTTCTCGCATTGCTGTTATTGGGGCCGGTCCCTGTGGTCTTTCCCAGCTTCACGCCTTTGAACAGGCTCGTCTCAAGGGGGCCGAAATCCCCGAAGTCGTTTGCTTCGAAAAGCAGTCAGGCTGGGGCGGGCTGTGGAACTACACCTGGCGCACTGGGCTAGATGAGTATGGAGAACCTGTGCATGGCAGCATGTATCGCTACCTGTGGTCAAACGGTCCCAAAGAGTGCCTAGAGTTCACCGACTACACCTTTGACGAGCACTTTGGTCAACCCATTCCTTCCTTTCCCCCGCGTGAAGTGCTTTACGACTATATCGTGGGGCGGGCCAAGAAGGAGAATTTGGAGCGATATATCCGATTCAACACGCCGGTTCGCTATATCGAATATGTTGATGCCCGCGACGTGTTCAAGGTGCGGGTCAAGGACTTGGAGGGCGATCGCGAGTACACCGAAGAGTTTGATTACGTGATTGTTTGTACCGGGCATTTTTCAGTCCCCCAACTGCCCGTTTTTGCAGGGATTGACCAGTTTCCCGGACGGGTGCTCCACAGCCATGACTTCCGCGACGCCCGCGAGTTTCAAGGTAAAAACTTGCTGGTGGTCGGCAGCAGCTACTCCGCCGAGGACATCGCCCTACAAACCTACAAGTATGGCGCTAATTCCGTTACCATTAGCTATCGCACCGCGCCAATGGGCTTTCAATGGCCGAGCGGCATCAAGGAGGTGCCGCTACTCACCCACCTCAAGGGCAAAACTGCCTACTTTAAGGATGGTAGCTCTCAGGATGTCGATGCCATCGTCCTTTGTGTGGGCTATCAGCATCATTTTCCGTTCCTGCCAGATAGCCTGCGGCTGAAAACCAAGAACCGCCTTTATCCGGGGTCACTCTACAAAGGCATTTTCTGGGAAACTAACCCCAAGCTGATGTACCTGGGGATGCAGGACCAGTTCTACACCTTCACCATGTTTGACGTACAGGCATGGTATGCCCGTGATGTGGTCTTAGGACGAATTGCGCTGCCGGAAGCGGGGGCGATCGCCCGCGACATGTCCCTCTGGCAGCAGCGGGAGGAGTCTCTGAAAGACGCCTTTGAGCAAATAGATTTCCAGAAAGACTACATCATTGACCTGGCCAACTGCGTTGACTATCCCCCCTGCGACTGGGAGATGACGGCTGACCTCTTCAAAGAGTGGGAGCACGACAAGGAGCACAGCATCCTCGGCTACCGCGACAAGGCGTTCACCTCTCCCTGTACGGGTACCAAGGCCCCGGTGCATCACACTCCCTGGATCGAGGCTATGGATGACTCGATGGCCTGCTTTTTGGATAAGCGCCCCGTTGGCGTCTCGTAGCCGTGCGGCCCGATTTACTAACCCCAGGCCGCAGCAAATGACTGAGGGCGATTTGTTAAGTGCTTAAGCACGATTAATTGCATCTTTTTGGGGGTATGCCCCCCGGCGGGGGGCATACCCCTAAGAAAATAATTTTGTTTAACTACTTACCAATCGGAGAGATTTCTTGTGACTGTAGCTGTTTCTAAACCCGAAACCCTGACGCATCTAGAAGCCTATGTCGCCCAGCCAGAGCGGGCTGAGCTGGTGAAGCAGGTGCGCTCCAAGATTGACCAGCTGGGGATTCAGTACATCTACTATCAATTTGTGTCGGTAACGGGGCGCATCACCGGCAAAGGGGTTCCGGCTGCCCACTGGGAGAGCATTGCCGAGAAGGGTTTTCAGCTCGTTTATGGGGCGATGGCCAATCTGTATCTAGATCGCTACGGCAACTACATCGGCTATGGCCCGGAAGCTTCGGAGCTGGTGGCGATTCCTGACCCCGATACCTTCTGCCAGCTACCCTGGGACAAGCGAGTGGCGCGGGTTTTTTGCACCTGTTTCCGCAACCGGGAAGAGCCTGAAGATCCGGGCTCCTACCTCACGGCGGACTGTCGGGGCAATCTGCGCCGTATTCACAACCAGTTTCAGGCGGAGCATGGGGGGCTGCACCTGCGCCACGGTACTGAGCCTGAGATGATGTGGCTGAAGAAGGGACCAGACGGCAAACCCGCTGGCGGGGCCACCAAGCCCAACTGCTACCACATTGACCAGTTTGAGCAGTTGCGCCCTGTGGTGCTGAAGGTGATCGAGTACTGCAATGCTATGGGCCTGGACATGATCCAGGGGGACCACGAAGACGCCCCTGGTCAGCTTGAATTGAACTTTATGTTCGACGATGCGCTGCGGACGTGCGATCGCCTCACGACCTACCGGCAAATCTGCTCCCAAGTCGCCCGTGAGTTTGGGCTAATCGCCTGCTTCATGTCCAAGCCCTTCATGGGGCTTTCAGCCAATGGCTGCCACCACAACCTCTCCCTCTGGTATGGCGGTGAAGATCAGGTCAATTCCCTGGGGCTAGAGTCGCTGCCGGGCATGGCGGGCACCTTCAGCTATCGCAAGGGCGGCGAGAATACTTTCTTGCCTGACCCAGATTTAAGTAAGACCAAGCCCGGTCCTATTGGTTTGCAGGCGATCGGCGGCGTAATTGAGCATTTGGGAGCGCTGACGGCGATCGGCTGCTCCACCGTGAATTCCTACCGCCGTCTGTGGGATACGGGGCTTTGGGCACCCGTTTATGCCGACTGGGGTTTCCAAAACCGCACCTGCGGCCTGCGGGTCTCGGCACCGGGGCGGTTTGAGTACCGGGCGGTGGATTCGATGGTCAACCCCTACCTGATGGCGGCTGCAATTATCAAAGCCTTTGACGATGGCATCAAGCGCCACCTCGATCCGGGGGAGCCGGAGGAGCGCAACCTATATGAAGCCATGGAGGCAGGCAAGCAGGTGAAGAAGCTGCCTATGTCTCTGGGGGAGGCGCTACAGCGGCTGGACGAGGACGAGGTAATCAAGTCGGCCTTACCGGGGGAGATGTACAAAGTCTACACCTGGTACAAGCGGGACGAGTGGGAGAAGTTTCTGGCCACCACCACTGAATGGGACACGGACATGTATCTGGATTGCTTACCCTAAGGGCAATGCGTTTGGCCAACACGTTTCGCTCTCAACCGGGATGTGGCTACCAAATGCATCGCCCCCAGACGTATCGATCGCCATCCAAATGTAATGACCATGAAGGGTTGGGCGATCGCTTCCATCTAGCTAGCGGCAGAGCCGCTGCCCAGTAGTGATAAAGCTCTCCGGCAGCAGCCCCTAGTAAAGCCTATGGCTGGGCTTGCTGCTGACGCATCGCGGCGACAAACTTTTCAAACAGGTAGTCAGCATCATGGGGGCCAGGGCTGGCCTCGGGGTGATACTGCACCGAGAAGATGGGCAGGGTTTTGTGCTGAATTCCAGCAACCGTGCGATCGTTGAGGTTGAGGTGGGTAATGTCAACGTCGGCATCGGCGATAGAGTCGGCATTGAGGGCAAACCCGTGGTTCTGACTGGTAATCTCCACTTTTTGCCGGAGCCCAGCGGGCTGATTGAGTCCCCGATGGCCAAACTTGAGCTTAAAGGTTTCCCCGCCCATCGACAGCCCCAGAAGCTGGTGCCCCAGGCAAATGCCGAACATGGGTTTCTGTGCGGCCAGTAGGGCTTTAGCCGTCTCAATACCTTCGGTTACCGCCGCCGGATCGCCGGGGCCGTTGGACAGGAAAATGCCGTCTGGTTTGTATTTGAGAATGTCCTCGGCGGGGGTGTCTGCCGGAACCACAATTACCCGACAGCCCCAACTGGCCAGACGCCGCAGGATGTTGCGTTTGACGCCAAAGTCGATGGCAACAACGGTCAGGGGAGGTTCGGCCTCATTTTCCATCTTGGGCGCGAACTCCCAGGTTGCGTCCGTCGGATCGGCCCATTCGTAGACTTCGCGGGTGGTGACGTTGCGCACCAGGTTTAGCCCGGTCATGCTAGGGGCTGCCTGGACCTGCATAAGGAGTTCAACCGGGTCGAGGATAGTGGTGGAAATGCCGCCATTCATCGCCCCCGTTGACCGGATTTTACGGGTCAGGGCGCGGGTGTCAATGCCGTAGATGCCAAGAATGTTGTGCTGCTTGAGGTAGTCGGGAAGCGACTGGGTCGCGCGCCAGTTGCTTGGGATAGCGGTAATGCTGCGGGCGATCGCCCCCCGCACCTGCGGACGGCTGGATTCTTCATCTTCAGGATTGACCCCGGTATTTCCCAGCTCAGGATAGGTGAAGGTCACGATTTGACCACAATAGCTGGGGTCGGTTAGCACTTCCTGATACCCGGTCATGCCCGTGTTAAAGACGACTTCGCCGATGGTAGTGCCGCTGGCACCAAATGAGTAGCCCTGGAAAACAGAGCCGTCTTCCAGCACGAGGAGGGCAGGTTGGGTGTGAGTTTGAGCAGACATAGTATCAGGTTCCTAGATAAAATCAGTGTCGTGGACGGGCGACATTACAAATTGATCCGCCACCATCCACGATGTTTTGGTAAAAATTTCAGAGGGGCGATATGATTCTACGGCTGGATCGGGAATATTAGTTAGTAAAACCCTAGAAATCTACCAAAACCTCCCTAGCGGCAGCGGGGAGGCCAGCAGTCAACGTCAGCTACCCGATAAGTGCTAAAGCACAATCAATTACAGCTTGTTGGGTGTACGCCCCTACCAGGGGCGCATACCCTCAAGAAAATAATTTTGTTTAACTGCTCATGCCTAAACATTATTCAGCTCGTCCGGCTGTGGTTGCAATATCAGGTCTGCTTGCCCTAACGACGGCTGCCTGTAGTCCCGGCTTCTCCAATCGGCCCACCACCGACTCAGAGCCAGTTGGCGCTTCCCCGGCGATCGCGGATGAGGCGGTCTCTGATGCGCCCGAGGGAGCCAATGAGCTGGCGATCGCACCACCTCCCAGTTCGCCCACTGCGCCCGCTGCGCCTGCTGCGCCACCGGCTACGGGTGCAGCCGACCCCTATGCCGATGCCATCAACCGCGCTTCTCTGGCCTTTGACCTGAGCCAATCAGCCCAGTCGCGCGACGACTGGCGGCTGGCGGCTAGCCGCTGGCAGCAGGCGATTCAACTCATGGAGGCGGTGCCCGAGTCCAGCCCAAACCACGGAGCGGTGCCGCCTAAAGTTGCCGAATACCGCCGCAATCTGGAGTACGCCAAGCAGCAGGCAGCCCTGCCGCTGCCCACGTCGGAACCTGGGCGGATCGTCACTGTGCCAGCCGAGCCATCCTCCAGGCCGACCGCCCCCCCGTCTGCGGGTACGGCAGCGGCGGCCCGTCCAGCGCCAGTGCCCGCCCCCCCTGCCGCGACAAATAATCCCGGCTCTGGTCGCCGCGTCTTTCAGGTGCCGATTGCGAGGCGATCGGGGGGAACGCCCGTCGTGCTGGTGACGTTTAACGGCAACCAAACCATCGAGATGATTGTGGATACCGGAGCCAGCAGCACCGTCATCACCCAGCCCGTGGCCCGAGCGCTGGGAGTCACGCCCGTAGGGCAGACCAACGTCGCCACCGCCAGCTCCCGCAGCGCCACCTTCTTGCTGGGATACGTCGATTCCCTAGAAGTGGGGGGAGCCGAGGTGGAGAACTTGCTGGTGGCGATCGCTGGCCCTGAACTGAGCACCGGGCTGCTGGGGCACGACTTCTTCGGCGACTACGACATCACGGTGCGGCAGGACGTCGTTGAATTCCAGGAGCGGTAGTAGGATTGACTTGGACTGAGCGAGCTGCATTCGCCGAGCTGAGCCATACCGCCGATGCGTAATTTTCAACTGCCGGGGCGATCGCCCATCTATGGAACTCGGGGCATTGCCGCCACCTCCCACCCTCTCGCCACCCAGGCCGCGATCAATCTGCTGCAGGCGGGCGGTAATGCAGTGGATGCGGCGATCGCTGCCTGTGCCGTCCAGGGCGTGGTGGAGCCCCAGTCCACCGGCATCGGCGGCGACTGCTTTGCCCTATATGCACCCGTCGGCAGTCAGCGCCCCATTGCCTTCAATGGATCGGGGCGATCGCCCACAGCAGCGACGGTGGACTGGTTTCGCCATCGGGGGATTACCCAAATTGAGCGGCACAGCCCCCATGCGGTGACCGTGCCAGGGGCGGTGGATGCCTGGAGTCGGCTAATTACAGACTACGGTCGCAAGTCCCTAGGAGAGGTGCTGCAGCCTGCCTACCGCCTGGCCGAGGAAGGTTATCCCGTCTACCCGCGAGTAGCTTATGACTGGCACCGAGCAGAGCCAACGCTGCGGCGTGACGTGACAGCGCGACGGATTTTTCTGCCCCAGGGGCGCAGTCCTCGACCGGGGAAACTGCATCGTCAGCCGGAGCTGGCGCGTACGCTAACTGCGATCGCCCAACAGGGGCGGGATGCGTTTTATCAGGGGGCGATCGCCCAGGATATGGTGGACTATCTCCGGCAGCTAGGGGGCCTACATACGCTGGATGACTTCGCCACCGCCCAGGGGGAATATGTAACGCCAATTGCCACAACCTACCGGGGCTACGAAGTTTACGAGTGTCCACCCAATGGCCAAGGGCTGGCGGCGCTGCTCATGCTCAA
>JBHJGR010000373.1:0-24188 GCA_050331615.1 Elainellaceae cyanobacterium | reverse complement strand
CTCCAAAGCTGTCCCTCGAATTGGCTGCAGTTGGGCTGACGTAACGGCAACCCATGCGCGGCACTTTTACAAATGTACTAAATAATGTGACAGTCTCTCATTTTTTAACAAAATGTTGTAAACTGCTGGCTGTACTGATGGTGACGCAGTTCCCTTTAGTAAGGAAATCAACAGGAAATCGCAATGGCGCTACAGATTGGCGACCCAGCCCCCGACTTCAGCCTGCCCGATGGCGACGGTCAGATAGTTAACCTGGCAGATTTCCAGGGCCAGCGGGTGGTGCTCTACTTCTATCCCAGAGACAACACGCCGGGATGTACCAAGGAAGCCTGCGGCTTTCGCGATGCCTACGCCGACTACCAGGCCAGGGATGCGGTGGTGCTGGGGGTGAGCACCGACGACGCCAAATCCCACACGAAATTTTCCACCAAGCACAGTTTGCCTTTCCCCCTACTGACCGATGCCGATGGCCAGGTAGCCACCGCCTACGGCTGCTACGGTCTGAAGAAGTTCATGGGCAAGGAATACGTGGGCATCACCCGCAGCACCTTCATCATCGGCCCAGACGGCACAATCGAGAAGATCTACTCAAAGGTAAAGCCAGAACCCCATGCGGCCGAGGTGCTGGCCGACCTGGATCAGCTCCAGGGAGAGTCGAAACTGCTCCCCTAGTTGTGGTCTACACCGGAGCCGGTTTTGATGGGTTACGCTGACGCCAACCCGTCCTGCTGGTCTGAAAAGCCCAGGGTAGTGCATTGGGCGATCGCGCCAAACGTTTGATTGGTGGGCAATGCCCACCCTACCGCTACCCCAATCCAAAATCCCCAATCCAAAATCCAAAATCAACAACAGCCACCGCCACCATAGTGCCAGGTAGAGGGAGTCACCAGAACATCGGCATGGCTAGCCATTGCCGCTGCCGTTTTGTCGCAGACGCCAACGGGGACGTTGCGCTGAAGCGTGTGACCGGCTCCATCGTCAAACTCGGTATCGGGACCAACATAGATGGCCGCCCGTCCGGTGAAAATACAGGCTCCATCGGCGGGGATGGGCACCTTGAAGGAGACGGAATCCAGGCTCTCCAGCAGCAGGTGATCGTCCAGGCCGTAGCTGTGGCGATCCAGCACGCGGTAGGGCCGACGGGCGCGGACTTCCACCTGGCCAAACCCCACGTCTACCAGGTGCTGAACGTAGGCGTCGTAGGTAAGCGCTCCCGAAAGGCACATGGCCCGCAGGCGATCGTCCTGCTGCAGGTGGGGCGGAATGGGGCGGGTGGCGATCGGGTCGCTCATGATCAGCCGTCCGCCAGGCTTGAGAACGCGATAGGCTTCCTGGAGGGCACGGGTGAGATCGGCGGGTTCGAAGATGTTAAACAGGCAGTTTTGGGCCACCACGTCCACTGAGCCATCGGCGACCGGCAGGTTGAAGGCATCACCATCGGCGATCGCCACAAAGGACGGGTCGAACCAGGAATTCTGCTCAGCGGCCTGCCGCAGGTTTTGCTCAGCGGCCTGGCGCATCTCAGCCACCGGGTCAACGGCTACCACCGCTCCAGGCTTGCGGGAAAAGTAGCTGAACTGGAGGGCTTCCAGTCCCCCACCAACGCCAACATAGAGGACGGTCGGTTCATTGGCTAATTCTGCCGGATGCACCGTGGTGCCGCAGCCATAATTCATGCTCTGCATCTGGCAGGGCACCTTCAGCCCCGGCAGCGTTAGGGGACTGCTCTGAACGCAGCACAGCCCCACCTCAGGCGTGGTCGCTACGTCAGCATAGAATTTTGCGGTTGATTCAAGATAGGTCATGAAGTCCTCATCGCGAGAGTAAAGCGTTTCCACCCAAAGCGCGAACGACCTGGGATAGGGGCGTCAGCACGATCGCCCTTCCCAATGTAGACTTTTCAAGGTTGGCACGGGTGAGATTTTCCTGAGAGGAGCAAAGGAGGTGGATATGGTTAGAGCTTTCGTGGTTAGCGTGCTGTTGAGCTTGTGCCTGCTGGTGGGACTGCCGGGGAGAGCGATCGCCGCAGATCTTAACCAGGGCGAGCAGATATTTGAGCAAAGCTGTGTGGGCTGCCACATCAAAGGCGGCAACATCGTGCGGCGGCGCAAGACCCTGAAGCTGAGGGCGCTCCAGCGGAACCAAATGGACTCAGAGGCGGCGATCGCCGAAATCGTCACCCGCGGTAAGGGCATCATGTCCGCCTATGGCGATCGCCTCACGCCCGAGGAAATTCAGGCGGTGTCGGCCTATGTGCTGCAGCGGGCGCTGGATGATTGGCGGTGAGTGGATGGGTGCTGGCGATCGCCGCAGCATTAGACTATGCCATTGGTGACCCCTGGGGCTGGCTGCATCCGGTGCAGGTGATGGGCTGGCTGATCCAGCGGCTGAGTAGTCTGGCCCTGAAGCATTTGACTCGGCCCCTGGCGTTGCGGCTAGCGGGGATGGCGATCGCCCTGCTGCTGATTATCGGCAGTGGTCTGAGCGGTTGGCTAATCGTGGGGGCGGCTCGCTGGCTCCATCCTCTGGTGGGTCTGGCGGTGGAGAGTGTGCTGGTGGCCAGTTGTCTGGCAGGCCGGAGTTTGCGGGATGCGGCGGCGACGGTGCTGCTGCCCCTGTCCCAGGGGGATCTGGTCACTGCCCGTCAGGTGATGGCCCGCTACGTGGGGCGCGATACCGCTGAACTGGACGCGCCGGAGCTGCTGCGAGCCGTGATGGAAACGGTGACGGAAAACGCCACCGATGGGGTAATGGCTCCCCTGTTCTATGCCGTCGTTGGTACGCTTTCGCCCATTGGCGGGGGGGCGATCGCCCTGGCCTACAAAGCCGCCAGCACCCTAGATTCCATGATTGGCTACCGGGAGGCTCCCTACACCCATCTGGGCTGGTTTAGCGCCCGCCTGGAGGATGGCCTCACCTGGCTACCCTGCCGCCTGACGGTGTTCACCGTAGCGCTGCTGTCCCGCCGTCCGCAGACGGTCTGGCGGCTTTGCTGTCGGGATGCTCCGGCGGATTCCAGTCCCAATGCGGGCTGGAGCGAGTGCGCCTATGCCGCCGCCTTGGGGGTGCAGTTGGGTGGGGTGAATCGCTACCAGGGCGTGGAGAAGCGCAAGCCCCTGCTGGCAGAACCCCATCGGCCCATTACCCCAGAACGCGTCCAGGCAGCCCTGGGGCTGACCCGTCTGGGGGTGCTGCTGTGGGTGGCGATCGCCCTCACCCTGCACCTGCTCAATGGCACCACCTGAGAAGATCAGCAAATGAAGCGGCTGGATCTTCGATACAATGGGCGCGGAGTGGGTGGTCAACTGCCTACTTAAAGTTTGTTGATACTTGAATACTATCCTTGCGACGTGGAGACCTCATGCAGGAGAAGCCCTGGCTTTCGGATTCGCCCCATTCCCCTAGCGAGCCAGCCTCTGATCATAATCCCGAAATGAACCTTGTTCCTGATTCACCCAACGGTAGTTCGGCGGCCTTTTGCCCCACCGATCCATTTCAAAGGGGGCAGTCGGGGCGACGCCGCAAAGCCGCCGTTACCCTCACCCTGGTCTGGAGCAGTACCGTTGCCCTGCATTTAATTCCGGGCGGCTCCTGGCTGGTGCTGGGAGTAACGGCCATGATGAGTTTGCATGTCATCCGCATGCTGCTGGCTCAGCCGGGTGAACCTGCTGATCTGTTTACGGCAAACGAGCTTGAGTCCTATCCCCATATCTCTATCCTGGTGGCCGCCAAAAATGAGGAAACCGTCATTCGGGCACTGGTGCAAAACCTCTGTACCCTCGACTATCCCACCGAGCGCTACGACGTGTGGCTGATTGATGACCACAGCACCGACAATACCCCCGTCATCCTGGAGCGTCTGGCCCATCGCTATGACCACTTGAAGGTGGTGCGGCGAGCCGAAAACGCGGGCGGCGGCAAGTCGGGGGCGCTCAACCAGGTGTGGCCCCTCACCCAGGGTGAAATTATTGCCGTGTTTGATGCCGATGCCCAGGTGCCCAATAACCTGCTGCGGCGGGTGGTGCCGCTGTTTACCGCCGAACGGGCCGGGGCGGTACAGGTGCGCAAGGCGATCGCCAACGCCCCCGAAAATTTCTGGACCCGCAACCAGGCCGCTGAAATGACCCTGGACGCCTGTATTCAGCAGCAGCGCGTTGCCATTGGCGGCATTGGTGAGCTGCGGGGCAACGGCCAATTCGTGCGGCGGGTTGCCCTGGAGGACTGTAACGGCTGGAACGAGGAAACCATCACCGACGACCTGGACCTCACCCTGCGGCTCCACCTCAACCAGTGGGATATCGATTTCCTGCCCTACCCGCCGGTCAAAGAAGAAGGGGTCACCAGTGCCCTGGGGCTGTGGCACCAGCGCAACCGCTGGGCCGAGGGGGGGTTCCAGCGCTACCTCGACTACTGGCGGCTGCTCCTACAGAACCGGCTGGGGCTGCGCAAGTCTATCGACCTATGCGTCTTCTACACCACCCAGTATTTGGTTCCCACGGCAGCCATTCCCGACCTGCTGATGGCGGTGGCGCGGGGGCGCTTGCCGGTCATGACCCCGCTGACTGCCCTGACCCTGCTGACGCCGCTGGTGGGCATGGTGATGGGCCTACGCCGTGTGCGCGCTTACCAGAAAGCGGCCCTGGCTCCCCTCACCAAGCAGCCGCGATCGCCCCTGGCGGCCCTCTCTGACCAGGTGGCGGCTAATCTTTCGATTCTATTCCAGAGCCTTGTCGGCATGGTCTATATGTCTCACTGGCTGGTGGTGATTGCCAGCACCGTGATTCGCATCTCCATCCGCCCGAAGCGGCTAAAATGGGTGAAAACGGTCCACTATGGCACCCTGGACGGGACGGTAGCCGACGGCGACGAATCCCTGCTCGACCTGCCTGAAGGCCAGGAGCTTTAATGCAGGAACGCTAACTGGGCAATATCCGACCGTTTACCAGGACTACCTGGAGTTCAGCCATTCCCAGCTTAGCCAGTCGGAAATCCGACGCCAAGAGAACCTGCCGCGAGTCAATCGGTCACTATGGGACGCAATGAATCATTCACCCAGACCTTTATGCTGCTCAGTTTTGTAGCGGCGGGTTTGATGCTGTCGTCCCAGGTTTATTCAGGGCTGGCGGAAACCTCCACGCGGGCGGGGCGATCGCCCTCCCTAGCCTCACTGTGGCCCTTCAGCCGCTTCACCGACTCGGAGCCGTCCCCCGCCGATCCCACCCCGCCCGTCACGCCAGCAGTCATCAGCAGTTCATCCGCTGCGATCGCCCCCGCCGCTGCTCCCGCTACCAGTCCGGCAAGTCCCGCCACCCCAGAGCCAACCGCATCTAGCGGCACGCCGTCTCCTCCTGTTCTATCCCCCACCAGCTCACCCCATCCACCCGGTCCTCCATCCACCCCACCTGCCATAGAAAAAGCTGCCCCCAACCCAGCAGGTCAGGCGGCAGCTCTGGAGGAGTCTCCCATGGCAACTTCTAGCAATGCCCCGGTACAGACGTTGTCCCATCAGCTAGAGACGGGAGCCACCGGGGCGGCAAATTCGGTGAATCGGCGGTTGACGGCGGTGCTGCCGCTGGCGCAGCAGGCCACTCAGGCCATCACTCCGGAGGAGCAACTGCATCTGGTGGTGGATTTGAGCGATCGCCAGGTTTCCTTCTACCGCAACGATGTGCTCCAGGCCACCTACGACGTCACGGTGGGCCGCGAGGGGTGGGAAACCCCAATCGGGGAGTTTCGCATCCTCGAAAAGCAGGAAGATCCCACCTGGCGACATCCCTTCACCGGCAAACTGGTGCCGCCGGGGCCGAACAATCCCCTGGGCAGCCGCTGGATTGGCTTTTTGACCGAGGGCACTGATCAGATCGGCTTCCACGGCACCAGTCAAACCCAGTTCATCGGGCAGGCCATTTCCCACGGCTGCGTGCGGATGCGGGAGGCCGACATCCAGGCGATTTACCCCCTGCTGGAGGTGGGGACGCCGGTAACGGTGCGCCCTTAAGCGTCCTTACCTAAGGGCCTTGAACAGGCTGAATCGCTTTGCTGGAACTGGGCTGCTGAGAATCCACCTCAAACTTGTGGGCGTAGGCTTGTAGCAGCGTGCCCACCTGGTTGAGCACTTCGTCACCCTGCTTCTTGCGGAGGGCCTGACGCTCGGGGAAGAAATCGGGGCGATCGATGCTGCGGGAGATGGCCTCATCCACCTTCATGGCGATCATGTCCTGCAGGTCTTCCTTGGCGCGGCTGCGCTGGTATTCGGCCCCTTCCTCTGTGGTGGCGTAGAGGGGCGGTAGGCGGTTGAGGGCATAGGCGGCGATGTCCCCCAAATCCAGGGTCAGGTCGGTGGTGGCTTCGATTTCAGCGACGCGGGCGATCGCCTCGGTGAGGGCCAACTCTTCCATCACGTTAATAAACTGCTTGCGGGGCACTGCCACCACTTCTCCGGTCAGCAAAGCGCCCATGAGCCGGTCCAACGCCATGTATTCTTCGATGGACAGTTCCGAAGCAGTGTCACAAATGCGACCGACCTCAGCCTCCATCGCGGGCGTTAAGTAACCATCTTGCAGCGCCTGCTCAACAATTCGTTCAATACTCATCGTTCTGTAAGCTCCATGAGGCTCGTATGCGGGGCTGGTAGGCGGACGAGACGCGATACGTCGGGACCCGATTATCCAGCTTCGTTCTCTAGAGTTCCCAGGATTAGACGAAGCACACCGTTCTTCCCAGAGTTCCGAGGGATTACGGAGCGTTAGCGAGCTGACTGTTGAGAATTTCCATGGCCAGATGTTGGGTATAAATTGCTGCCGCCGCCGGGGCAACGTGGTCGGCATTCTGCATCTGGTGGGCCTCAAAGGTGACCGGCTCCTGGAGCACCAGATGGAGGCGATCGCTAGTAGCCGCAAAGTCCTCTAGCCAGCGGTTCATCTGCCGGTAATAGGCCCGCAGATCGGGGGATTCATACAGCCCAGAGTAGAGGGGACTGGCGGCGAAGTAGACCTCAATGCCGTGGGTATCGGCCAGATGGCGCAGATGGTGGAGCGATCGCCGATTGATATCCGACACCTGGAACCGTTCATTCTGCACAAACTCCTGGTGGCGCTGGCTGTCGGCCTGCACCTCCCCTGGATTAGTTTCCTCAAAGGGCATGAAGCCGTTCTCAGTCAGGGTGAGTTCCTGCAGGTACCGATAGGACGCCAGCGGTTCCCGCATCCAATCCTCAATGGTTTCGCTGGCGGTGTAGAGAGGCACATAGCGGTGGAGGAAAAGCTTAATACGGTCTTCCTGATTGAGGGATAGGGCTGGCTCCAGGGTCGAGCGTTTGGTATCCAGGTCAGGAATTTGGGCCATCAGGGAAATGCTCTCTTCGTCGATCTCCCGATGCCAGATGTCATAGACCTGGACGATGATGACGTGGCGCGGTGCCCCCACCTGGCGGATGTGCTGCTCCAGCATCCACACGTTGTCCAGCGTCAGCATGGGGCCGAAGGTACACAGGTTTAAGGCGGTGCCACCAAGGCGATCGCTCAGAATTTCGGGCATCACCCCCTGATTGCAGCTCGAATCCCCCAGCACCAGCCAGTCCACCGGCTGCTGCAAAGCCGCCAGCAGCTCCCACTTGCGCCGCGCCAGAAAATACCCCCGGTTGGTGGTGAAGTGGGTCAGCAGTCCGTCCACCGCTAGATTAATCGCCAGCAGCAGGGCCACCGCTCCCCCCAAGTTGAGCCACACGGTGCGCTGCCGCACCGGTTTCACCGACTCCTGGGGTAGGAATTGGGAACGCTGGTCGGTGAATTCACTAAAGTTACCTGCATTCACAGACCTAATTCCGTTCGCAGTGATTTTAGGGAAACTGTTGCCTCTTCTTGAGAAAGCTCTTTCAAAAAAGCCATAAAGTCAGGATTGTTTTTAAGCAGCGCCACTTCAACTTCAAAGTCATCGATTGGGGCAAGAGCATACATCTTGCCGTCAGGATTGCGCAGCACAACGGCTTCATTTCCTGCTAGGGTAATTGCCTCATCAAGCGTTATTTGCCCGTTGTTTAATTCGACAATTCTCATAGTTGAACTTCTCTCCCATCAATGTACAGAGTATTGCGCTCTTTATGCCCTACTGCTTTGACCTCAACAGTCCTGACGTCTCCCTCAGTAACTACATCATAGAACACGCGATATTTTTCCACTCGCAACTCCCAACTGGAGAAATCATTTTCCCCAAGCCGCTTTCGATTTCGTGTCTCCACGGTTGGCTCATATGCTAATTGCCCTTCAATGGCATCGAGAATGATTCGCTGTTCAAATTTTCTGTAGGCGCGGATATGATTAGCGGCTCTTGGAGTGAGGCTAATTTCGAACATAAACGGACCCTTTAGAACTGGAAGTAGATGAATTCAGAGGGGGAGCGATCGCTGAAGATTACCATCCAGGCCAGCATCAGGCCATAAAGGGGAAGACGTCCCCAGGCGGGGAGCTTAGTCAGCACCAGCAAGTCCTGTGAGACGTATTGGCAGAGCTGCACCACCAGCAGCGGTGCGCTAAAGAACACCAGATCTCCCAGGAATTCCGCCGATGCTGCGGAGGGCTGCCAGCCCAGGTGGGTGAGCAGATAGCCGATCTGGTCGATGGAAGTGGCGCGGAACAGAATCCAGCCGATGGTGGTCAGGCAGAACATGACCCCCATTTGCCCCAGCAGAACCCACCCCGTCCAGGGTTGCGACGATTTGGCGATCGCCAGCAAAGGCGACCGGACAATTCGATAGCCCAGCAGCAGCAGCCCATGAAAAGCTCCCCAGAGCACAAAATTCCACGCCGCCCCGTGCCACAGACCGCAGAGCAGCATGGTGATGGCCAGGTTGCGGTAGGTGAGCAGCGTGCCCTGGCGGTTGCCCCCCAGGGGAATGTAGACATAGTCGCGGAACCAGGTGGACAGGGAGATGTGCCACCGCGCCCAGAAGTCGCTGGGGGTGGTCGCAAAGTAGGGCAAGCGGAAATTGAGCATCAGCTCAAACCCCAGCAGCTTGGCTAAGCCGCGGGCAATGTCAGAATACCCCGAAAAATCCCCGTAGATCTGCACGGTGAACGCCAGGGCGGCCAGGGTGATGTCCAGCCCCTGGTAGGCGGTATAGTCCTCAAACACCTCCTCGACGAGCGGGGCCAGATTGTCGGCAATGACCAATTTTTTGAAATAGCCCCAGAGGATGAGAAATAGTCCTGCATTCACCTGGCTCCAGCAGATGCGGCGGGGAGAGGAGACCTGGGGTAGGAGGGTGGCAGCCCGCTCAATCGGTCCGGCCACCAGTTGGGGAAAGAAAGAGACAAACAGGGCGAAGTCCAGAAAATCCCTTGCGGGCGGCAGGGTGCGCCGGTAGACGTCGATGGTGTAGCTCAGGGTCTGGAAGGTGTAGAACGAGATGCCCACGGGTAGGATAATGCCCAGACTGGGATAGTTGGGCTGGAGGCCGACCAGGGAGAGCAGGTCGGCAAAGCTCTCGACAAAGAAATTAAAGTACTTAAAGCCGCCCAGAATGGATAAATTTGAAACGATGGAAAGGATCAGTAAGGCTTGGCGACGGCGGGGATCGTCGGTCTGCCCCAGTCGTTGGCCCACCCAGAAGTCCACCAGGGTCGAGGTGACCAGCAGCAGCAAAAAGCGGGGATCCCAATACCCGTAAAAGATGTAGCTGGCCACCAGGAGGAAGCGGTTTTGCGCCTGGAGATGGCGCTGTAGTCCGAGGTAGACGGCATAGACGACTAGAAAGAAACCAACGAAGACAAACGAGTTAAACAGCATGCCAGTGGATGACCTCGAAGGGATGAGCGGGGGGCATGGTCAGGGGAAGCTGAATCCAGAGTAGGTCAGTGACTCATGGCGGGAAGTTTTGTTCCGAGCGATCGCTCAACCCCCATCCAAACCCAGGTGTGCCCTCGCCGCCTGCCGCATCACCGCCACGGGAACCGGCTGCTGCAGCCAGCGTTCTAGGGCAGCGGCTCCCTGCTGCACCAGCATTTCCAGGCCATCCAGGGCGATCGCCCCCCGTTCCCCTGCCTGCTGCAAAAACCGGGTGGGATTGGGAGTGTAGATCAAATCATAGGCAACGGTGCCGGGAGCAATGGCGTCCCAATCGGCCTGGTTGAGGGGAGAGGCATCAGTATGGGGAGCCATGCCGACGGGAGTGGTGTTCACCACCAGACCAGCCTGGGGCAGCAGGGTAGACAGATCCTCCCAGGAATGGACGGAGAGGGGCACCGCCAGGGGCGAGGCTTGCCAGCTCTGCAAAAATTGGCTGAGCTTCTCTGGGTTGCGCCCCACCACCTGGATAGCGGGACAGCCCAACTGGGCACATCCGGCCACCACAGCCCGGGCAGCACCGCCGTTACCCAGCACAACAACGGCCACCTCTGACCAGGACGACCGCAGCGACTTCAGGGGGGCGATAAACCCAGCCACGTCCGTGTTTGTACCGCACCAACCCGCATCGGTGCGCCAGACGGTGTTCACCGCGCCCACGGCCTGAGCCAGATTGTCTACCTGATTCAGCAGGGGAATGATAGCCTGTTTATGGGGCAGGGTGATATTGAAGCCACACAGCCCAATGGCCTCGAAACCGGCGATCGCTACTGAAAGACGGTCCGGGGCGACAGGAAAGGGCAGGTAAATATAGTTAATGCCAAGATGGGCGATCGCCGCATTGTGCATTAGGGGTGACAGGGAGTGCTTCACCGGATGGCCAATCACGCCGAGCAGTTGGGTTGAGCCTGTAACCATAAATACAGATTGGCAAAATTGAATTCAAAAAAAGTTGTGTGCCACAATCAGAATGCACGCACATTGGGCTGCTATGCAAGATTCTTTGCTGGAGGGGCGATATCGAATTACCAAGGTGCTGGGGGCAGGAGGCTTCGGCCAGACCTACCTGGCGGAGGATCTGCGGAATCCAGCCTCCCCTAACTGCGTTGTAAAGCAATTTAAGCCCGCCAGTAAGGATACGAAATTTCTTGAAATTGCCCGCCGTCTCTTCGATACCGAGGTCAAAACCTTAGAGCGGCTGGGGCAGCATCCCCAAATTCCGGCATTTTACAACGCTTTCGAAGAGGGCCAGGAATTCTATCTCGTCCAGGAGTTTATCGATGGTTGCGCCCTCAGCGATGAATTGGCCCAGTGCCACCAGCTAAGTGAGTCCCAGGTAGTTGAACTGCTGCGAGACGTGCTAGGCATTCTGGAGTTTGTGCACCATCACCACGTCATTCACCGCGACATCAAGCCTGAAAACCTGATTCGGCGGCGCGAAGACGGCAAGATTGTGCTGATTGATTTTGGCGCGGTAAAAGAAATCCGCACGCAGATGGTCGATCCAGATGGCCGCACCCAACTGACGGTTGGCATCGGCACGGAAGGCTATACCCCCAGCGAGCAGTTAGCGGGGCGACCCCGTTACAACAGCGATCTGTATGCTCTAGGGGTGACGGCTATCCAGGCATTGACTGGGCTACAGCCTTTTCAGATTGAGGACGATCCCGACACCTGCGAGCTGGTATGGCAGCACCGTGCCTGCGTGAGCACGGGGCTGGCACTGGTGGTAGAGCGGATGGTGCGCTACCACGTCAACCAGCGCTACCAGTCTGCCACCGATGTGCTGCACGCTCTCGATCGGCTGGCAGAACTCCCGACCGATTTCACCGAGATCACCGATGTTTCCTCCCCTGAACCGAGAACGTTGGTCGAGCGCTTTACGCCAGCGGGCGGGCGATGGTGGGCGACAGTAATGAGCAATGTTAGGGGCGTGGCGATCGCCTCCATTGCGGTCAGCGGCCTGCTGCTGGGAATGCGGCAGCTAGGCTGGCTGCAGCCGCTGGAGCTGGTAGCCTACGACCGCATGGTGCAGCTCCATCCCGAGCGTCCTCCCGACCCGCGTCTGCTGGTGGTGGGCATTTCTGAAGCCGACCTGCAGGCCCTGAATCGCGCCACCCCCTCCGATGCTGCCGTCGCCCAGGTGATGGCCGAGCTGATGAGTCATGATCCGCGCGTCATCGGGTTAAACCTGCACCGCGACTTGCCTCAGGAGCCTGGACGGGATGCACTGCTGGCCCAGCTTCAGTCGGAGCGGGCGATCGCCATCTTGAATCTAGGCACCTCTGCTACCAATCGCATTCCGCCACCCCCCGATATGGATCTGGAGCGGGTTGGCTTCAACGACTTGCCCATCGATGCCGATGGCGTGGTTCGCCGCAACCTCCTGTTTGGCGATGATGAGGACGGCAAAACCTACTTCTCCTTCGCCCTCAAGCTGGCGATGCAGTACCTGCAGGCAGAGGGCATCGAAATGACCAGCGATCCCAAAGACCCCGATTTATTTCGGCTGGGCGAAACGACGTTTTATCGACTGCATCAGCGCTCTGGTGGTTATGAGGTGCTAGATGCCAATGGATATCAAATCCTGTTGGACTATCGCAATGCTTCGCAGGTAGCTGAGCAGGTAGCCTTTACTGACGTGCTGAGCGGCAATATCGATCCCGCCCTGGTGAAGGACCGGGTGGTTCTGATCGGTACCACGGCCACTAGCAGCAAAGATCTGTTCTATACCCCCTACAGCGGCGGCCAGGCAACAGAGCACCAGATGACGGGCGTGATGGTGCATGCCCAGATGGTGAGTCAGCTCCTCAGTGCGGCTTCAAGGGAGCGATCGCTCGTCTGGTTTTTTCCAGAGTGGGCCGAGATGCTGTGGATTTTGGGATGGGCGATCGCCGGAGGAACCATCGTTTGCCTGGTGCGGCATCCCTTCTGGCTGGGCATCGGCAGCGGCGTTCTGGTGCTGGTAATAGTGGGAACCAGCTACGTCATCTTCTCCTACCAGGGCTGGGTGCCTAGCTTTACCCCCGCCCTCGCCGCCCTGCTGTCGGGAGCGGCGGCCATCGCCTACCGCACTTATCAAACTCAGCGCCACCAGCAGAACTTGACGGATTTCCTGCGGCAGAACCGGGCCGATACCCTGACAATGGCCAACCCTCCCTCCCAAATCAGCACTCCCCGCCGTAAGCAATCGGCCCGTCTGGGGCGGCAGCGCGATCGCTGAGCCACAGATTTTTAGTTACGGCGTTTCTCACACGAGTGGAGTACGTCCTGTGGGGGCACAGTGCGCCCCCACAGGACGTAATTTGTGCTTTGGCACTTAGCTCATCACCGCACCGCCGCTGATGGCGAGGGTATGGCCGGTAATATAGCTGGCACCCGCACCAGCGAGAAATACCACAGCAGCAGCTACTTCGTCGGGCTGACCAATGCGCCCCAGGGGCAGGTCGGTTTCCTTGGCCTGAAGGGCAGGCGGCAGCTCATCGAAGCCCAGCAGCGGCGTGTTGATGGGGCCGGGGGCGATCGCGTTGCCGAGTACCTGGGGGGCAAACTCCCGCGCCCATGACCGGGTGAGGCTGAGGATGGCTCCTTTGGAAGCGCAGTAGACGGAATAGTTTTCTCGCCCCAAATAGGCCAGGTCAGAGGCGGTGTTGATCACCCGTCCCTCGTTCTGACGGACCATGTGGCGAATGGTAGCCCGCCCGACCAGAAAAATCCCCTTGACGTTTACCGCCATCACCCGATCGAAAGCAGCCAAAGACGTTTCTAACAGCGGCGTTTCCATGATGATGCCCGCATTATTAAACAGAATGTCTAACCTCTGTAGGGCGGCGATCGCCCGGTCAACCATATCCTCCACCTGGGCCTCATCAGTCACGTCGCAGGGAAGGGGAACAGCAGCAGCGGCGGCCCGCTGAGCAATGGCCTCCTGGGTGTGGTCAAGGGGCGCAATGTCAGTAATAGCAACCTGGGCTCCGGCCTCGGCCAAGGCGATCGCTGCGGCCCGACCGATACCCTGAGCGGCCCCGGTGATTAGGGCGGTCTTACCTGCGAGGGGAGGGATCATGGGATTTTGGATTTTAGATTTGGGATTTTGGATTGGGGTTATTGGGGCGATCGCTTGGGGGGGATGGAGTGGTGGGTGGGGCGTTCGGCTTGCTGTGCTTGGACTCGGACGATGTCTAGGATGTGGTTGCGTAGCTGGAAGAATGCGTCTGATTCTTTGGTGGCTAGGGTGCGGTCTTCTAGGAGAAATTCGCTTACCTGGATGTCTTCAATGATGTGGGCGGGGCGAGCTGAGAAAATTAGGATGCGATCGCCCAAAAAGACGGCTTCTTCGACGTCATGGGTGACGAAGATGACCGTTTTTTTCTCGGTCTGGCAGATGTTTAGCAGTTGATACTGGAGGAATTCGCGGGTTTGGGCATCCAGTGCCCCGAAGGGTTCATCCATCAGCAGAATGTCGGGATCGGCGGCCAGGGTGCGGGCTAGGGCGACCCGCTGCTGCATGCCGCCGGAAATCTGGGTGATGTAGTAGTTGCGAACGTCATTAAGCCCCATTAAATCCAGGTAGAAGAGGGCGCGGTGCTGCTTTGCTGCTCGCGATAGGCCCCGGCGATAGCGCATGCCAAACAGGACGTTTTCGTAGACGGTGAGCCAGGGGAAGGAGGAGTAGGACTGGAAGACCATTCCCTGGCGGCGGCTGGTCCGGGTGATGCGATCGCCCTCTAGAAAGATTTGGCCCTTGGTGGGGTGCTCCAGCCCGCCGACCATGCGCATCAGGGTGGTTTTACCGCAGCCCGAGGGCCCCAGAAACACCACAAATTCTCCTGCCTTCACCTGGAGAGAGATGTCGTCAAGCACAAGCATTGAGCTTTTGCGATCGGCCTGGAACGACTTGGAAACGTGATCAAATTGCAGGAAATCAGCCGTCATGTCGTGAGTTAGTTTAGATATTAGTTTAGATAGCGGAAATATAGGCGGTGACCGAGACGAAACGCCTGATCACTCAATAAACCGATCACTCCAACGGTAAGAATACCCGCCATCACCTCCGGCGTCCTAACGAATCGTCGCATGGACCAGATGACGTGCCCGATTCCAGAATTAGAAGCCACAATTTCAGCCACAATCAGGTATGTCCAGCACCAGCCCAGAGTAACGCGCAGGCTGTCTACCAGGTTGGGCAGCATAGCGGGAACGATAATGTCTCGAATAATTTCCAGGGGCTTCGCGCCCAGCGTCGCGCCAATCTCCAGATATTCTCGGGGGACGCGCCGGGCATCGTCTGCCACCAGCAGCACTAGTTGAAAGAAGGTGCCCATCCAGAGAACGGCAATTTTTGACGCTTCCCCCACCCCCAGCCAAATAATCAGCAGCGGCACCAGGGCCGGCACGGGCAGGTAGCGCACGAAGTCAATGAGCGGTTCGAAAATAGCTCCCCCCAGACGATAGGTACTCATGATTAGGCCCAGCGGTACGGCAACGATGGCCGCCAGGAGAAATGCCTCCCAGACCCGCCCCATGCTCACCAGAATGTCGGTGAGAAATGCTTGCTGGGTCAGCATTTTGTAAAGGGCTGCCAAAACGCTCAGGGGCGTGGGGAGGAACTGCTGGGGGACCCACTCGAAGTAGGCGATCGCCTGCCAGATGGCGATCGCCCCTAGAAGTGACAGCAGGGAAACCAACCATTCCGCCTGGCTGCTGGCGCGTCCCCGGAAGGTTATGAGTGCACGAAGATTCATGGGCGATCCATGACGCCTACCGCGTCTGATTGTCAAACAGCCCCTGGATGAGGGCGGCATCTACATGGTTGTCATATGCCAGCGCTTCATCCTGCAAATCGAGCTGGAGGTTAATCTCGTTGAGGTCACGAAACACCTCGCCTAATCGCCCCGGTGCCGCTGGCGTCCCCATGAATTCTAAAGCGTTTTCGTAGGAGGTGTACTGCACACCCCCCAAATCTGCCGCCATTTCCTCTGGGGTAACGTCAAAGTAGGGGGCCGCCACTTCTAGGAACTGATCTGGGTCAGACTCATACAAATCAATGGCGCGATAGATGCCCCGAAGGAATTTCTGGTACTTTTCGGGATCGGCCCGCAGGTCATCCGTGCGCACGATGATGACATCCGTAATTAGACCATTAAAGTCTTTAGAAGATAGCAGGATTCTAGAGCCTTCTTTGCCCGTGTTTTCTACAATGCTGCTCATCATAGGCTCCCAGGTGGCCACCGCCACCACTTCTGGGTCTTCAAAGATGGCGCTGGAGTCGTCAGTGCTGATCAGGCGCACGTCCACGTCTTCGTTAATGTTGTAGCCCAACTGATTGAGGGCATACTGGGTCATCACGGTGCCGGGATGGTTGATTTCGCCAGCAAAGACCTTGCCCACTAGGTCTTCGACAGAATCGATTCCAGGGGCAGCGACAACGCCATCGGCTCCGACCGAAACGTCAATGGTGCCAATGATCGTGCCCTGGGTGTCGGCGGTGCGGGGCCGGGACATATATTCGCCAATGGTGCGCATGGTGCAGTCAATATCGCCCCGGTCCATGACGGGCATCACGTTGGCGCGATCGTTGTCAAAGCTAGCGGTTACCTCCAGGTTCTCCTCTGCGAAGTAGCCCAATTCAGAGGCGACGTGCACTGGAGCGAACCCAAACCAGAACGGGAAGATGCAGCGGATAGAATCGGTATCCTGAGCCTGCTCAAGGCTAGCAGCATCAGGATCGACGGGCTGGGAACTGCGGGTTTGAGCACTACCGCAGCCTACAGCGATCGCACTAACAATCGCAGCGGCGATCGCCACCCCGATTTGGCGGGTCTTGAGTTGAGTCGTCATTTTAAGCCTAGTGTCTGTTGAAATGGATGCAATTAGGGTTAAAGCACAGGTCGAACGGATGCCGTAAAACACCCGCACAATGGCGAACCGGGGCGGCTGGCAGACTGAGAACCGAGGTTGTCGGCTTATCCATCAGCCTTTCATGCCAATCACCGCTCTGGATCAGTATGCCCGATCCTCGCACTAAATCTCACGGAATCTAGGATTTTGGTAAGTTTGGAAACAGCTTTGATAGATTTAACAAATTTGATCAGTAACTCCCCAGTGGCTCTGACCCATCAGTTCGCTGCCGATGTGGCAGGTCTCTGGGAACTGTTTTACGACGAGTAGAAGCACGAATAATGCCCAGTATCATAGCTGAATTTCTGCACTATAGACGTTCCAATCAGCGTAATCATTACATATTCATCCCAGATTATATGATTGTACGGCGACGATCACTCAAAGCGACGCAACCCCTTGCATAGAATCCAGCGCGATCGCCCCTCATCGCGGCTGGTCAAGCGGCCCTGCCATCGCCACTGCCCGCCTAGACTGGTGACGGGCGATTTCGTCGCAGGTGGTTAGCCACACGCCATCGTGCGATCGCACGTAGTCGATGAGCCTTTCTAACATCATGAGGCGAGCCGGACGCCCGATGACTTCAGGGTGCATCGTCAGCACAAACGCCCCGCCATAGCGATACATGCCGTCAAATTCCTCTTTCCAGAGCTGAAACGCCTTTTCGCAGGTGTCGATCATACCGCTTCCCATGGGTGGATGGGCAATAAACGCAAACTGCTCCCAGTCATCATTAGTCCAGTGGATGGGAATCTCTATCAGATCTCCAGCAAATGTGGAAATGGTATAGGGGCGATCGTCATCCATCAGCGAGGAGTCGTACAGCATGCCGTGCTGGGCTAATAGCAGTGGCGTCCTCTGATGCATGTCCCACCAGGGTGCCCGATATCCAATTGGCCTCTGCCCAGTGATCCCCTTGAGAATTTGGCAGGTTTTGACCAGAATTGCTTCCTCTTGATCTAAGCTAAGTTCTGTCACTTTTTCATGAAGGTATCCGTGAACCCCCACTTCGTGCCCTTCGTCATAAACTTGCTTAATTAAATCTGGCCAAAGCTCTGCCGTGTAGCCGGGTATAAAGAAAGATGCTCGCATTTCTTTTGCCCGCAGTAGCTCCAGAATTCTTGGAACCCCCACTTTAGTACCATACCTTGCCCATGAAAGAACCGATAGGCGTTCGGCATTACGTGGATCAGCCTGAAGCATCCCCGCTTCTCCATCAACATCAAAACTGAATACGGCTGCACATCGGATGCCATCGGGCCAGATTTGGCTCATGTCACTCACCATAATTAAAGCTGCAACTATTTCGCGATAAGGGCTTCTTATCTTTATGATTTCTACAATCTTGCTAGGATAGTTCCTGTATTCTTACTTAGCCTCCCGATTAGCGTTCCCAGCTAGGAGGCAAACTTTACCGTGTTTCTTTTCTATGATTGAGACAAAAAGGTCTATACATTTTGATTACGATACGGAGGACAACCGTAACTAATGAATTAGGATAAGTATAGCCACTCTTTCTCACTCAAGAGCAATGAAATTTCTTCTTGTTCGCTCTATTCGTATCTTGTCGCCAATTCGACTCCTTTTTTCTTAAGAACATGCCGCAATCGAAGAACATCTCTCAATCAGAACCAGCAGAGCAAACTGCAGCGCCTATGTCCCTTGACACTGTTGATCAGGAAATCGTTAATCTCCTCCGGTCGGATGGGCGCATGGCGTTCACCGAAATCGCTAAACGATTGGGCATCCCGGAGGCAACGGCTCGATATCGGGTGCAGCGACTGCTGCAATCAGGGGTAATCCGCATCCAGGCTTGGCCAAACCCCGAGAAACTGGGTAAACCCCACATTCTAGTCGTATGGCTTGTGGTCGAGAGCAGTCAGATTGAAACCGTTGCCGAGGTGCTTGCGGATATGTCAGAAGTCCGGTTTGTCGCCATTACGGCTGGACGCTACAACATTTTTGCCGACGTTTACTACGGTACCCACAACGAACTACTGCATTTTTTCAGTAAGCTTCACCAGATTCCCGGCATTCTAAACTACGAGTCACAAATCGTTCTCAAGCTCCTAAAAGCTGAGTACAAATACACGCTGAACTGAACCCGCCTCTCAGTCAGTTGAGGCAGGTACCATTTCGGCAAGAGGGTCCGGCGAGAGGGAAGCGGGTTTTGAGTTCTGAAGGTTGAGTTCTGGTTTCTCGGGCATAGCCATGAGCTCAAAAATCACAACTTGAAACTTGTTGTTTTCTAGTCGCGATCGCCAGCATGATCTCCATAGGAAGGGGCTGATTCGGCTGCTCGACGCGTGGGCCGACCCCGATCTCCTGGCTTAGCTGGGGTCGGTACCAGTTCGAGCTGACCAGGCTGGGGAGATGATTTCCGGGGAGTCTGCCGCCGCCGCTTAGACACCCCCTCCTCAGACGTTTCTTCAGCCACGACTTCATACAAACGCGCAATGGTTTTGTCTGAACTTCTCCGCAGCACCCGCCCCAGCCGCTGGATGTATTCGCGGGTCGACCCCGTACCCGATAGCAGGATCGCCACGCTCGCCGCTGGCACATCCACCCCCTCATTCAGCACATGGGAAGCCACCAAAACGCGGTAGGTGCCCTCTCGAAAGCTTTGCAAGATGGCGTGACGCTCCTTCACCGGAGTCTGGTGGGTGATAGCAGGAATCAGGAAGTCCTGGGAGATGCGGTAGACGGTAGCGTTGTCGTTAGTAAAAATGAGCGTCTGTTCAGGGTAATGATCGGCCAGCAAATCGGCCAGCACCCGCAGCTTTCCCTCCGTTCCCAGGGCGATCGCCTTTGCTTCGCGGTGGGCCAGCATGGCGCGCCGCCCCGCCTTAGACCGGGCGCTGTCCCGCACAAACCGCTGCCAGCCCTGCATACTGCCCAGCCAGATATTGGCCTCCTGAAGGAAGGCGTTGCGGGTTTGAATGAGCCGGTCGTAGCGATCGCGCTCCTGCGGCGATAGGGATACCTTAATCTGAATGATTTCGTGGGGGGCCAGGGCCTGACCTGCCAGATCTTCGGGCGATCGCTGGTAGACCACTCGACCCAGCAGCCCGTCTAAATCGGCATGGCGACCATCGGCCCGATCGGGTGTAGCCGTGAGCCCTAGACGGTATGGAGCAATGGCAAACTCCGCCGTCACCCGGTTGAAGTCGCTGGGCAAGTGGTGGCACTCATCGCAGATCAGCAGGGCGTAGCGGTTGCCAATCTGCTCAGCGTGAATGGCGGCGCTGTCGTAGGTCGCTACCAGAATGGGAGACCGGTCCCGCGACCCGCCTCCCAGCACCCCCACCTCTACATCGGGAAAGGCCGCCACTAGATGGGCATACCACTGGTGCATGAGGTCCAGCGTTGGTACGGTAATCAGCGTACTTCGGGGAGTTGCCTGCATGGCAAGCTGGGCTAGGTAGGTTTTCCCCGATGCGGTGGGCAGCACCACCACCCCCTGCCGCTCAGCCGCAATCCAGGCATCCAGCGCCTCCTGCTGGTGGGGATAGGGCGTCATCTCCAGGCTGGGCTTGAGGTCGAGGGGGATGAATTCCCGCGCCTGGTCAACCAGCAACACGCCATCTGCCTGGAGGCTCTCTACCAGCCGCCGGTAGTGAATGGCCGGAATACGGAATCGTTCAATGCGATCGTCCCAGGTGGCATAGTCAATCCAAGCCTTCCCGCGCGGTGGAGGATGGAGGATGAGGGTGCCTCGGTCGTATTTGAGGGTGGGCGATCGCGCCATGCAGGGTTACAAGATGCAGCCAACTCGCCCATTGTAAGGAACTTTAGCCAAATCGACTCACAACTTGGCCCAAAATCTGCTCGGCAGCAACTGCGCCAAATTGGCGACTATCGGTACTTTCCTTAGGATTGTCTCCGATGACAAAGCATTGCCCCGATTCTAGGACGACCCTCACCCGCTTCACCAGCCGGAAGCCGGGTCGGTGAGGATGGTCAATCAGAACCAAGTCGCCCTCCCTAGGGGAAGTCTGCCAATATGCTGAAGGATTGACCAATACCTCCTCGCCCGGCTGGAGCAGCGGCAGCATAGAGCGGCCCACAACTCGATAGCGGCGGCGACGGCGCAACAGCCAGAGGAGCCAGTCCATGACGCTGGCATCACTTAGGGCGGCGGGGCTTGGGCGATCTGGCCTTTCCTCGGACGGCAGAGACGTAGCGGGGGATGACATGGCGGAGATTGATTGAAGCTAACAAATATAGTCATGGGTGAATCCCTCGCAGTGCAGGGGATTCACCCATAAATCTAAGCCCGTAGGGCTACACCGGTTAGCTGGCCTTGTAGAAAGGAACGTCGCGCTCTTTAGTGGCCCAGAACATCTTGTGGATCTTCTCGATGGCCTCCATCAGTTCATTGCAGTGCTCCTGGCTGACCTCAACCTTGCAGGCCGAGCAGAGCTTGGCAGCCTTCCAAAAGGTGTCGTGCAGGTCAGGATACTTTTCCAGGTGAACAGGCTTGAAATAGTCTGTCCAGAGAATCAGCAGCTCGTCCTTCGTGATTTGGGCCTGCTCTTCCTTGATGGCAACGAAGCGAGACATGGTGTTCTCATAGGTTGCCATCGCCCGAGCATCGCTGGGGGCCGGAGGCGTCAGATCGAGGATTTTCTTGGTCATGGCAACCACTGCCTCGGCAGCGATCCGGGCACCTGCCGGATCATAGACGCCACAAGGGCCATCGCAGTGGGCATAAACCGCTTCGGCGGGAAACCAGGCTTTGATTTTTGAAGCAATCGCTTTAAGCATAATCCTTGCCATTCTGTCAAAATATCTGCTGTTAAACCGAGAATGCGCTCGTCGGGAGACGTACCCAATGCGGCACATACCGCACAGTGTACGCTCGCCTATCGAGAGCATTGGGACTTTCAATAGTATTTTATATCAAAAGTCGGTTTTGAACCGCCAGAATTGAGAAACCCCCCAGAGGGGATAGATGTAGAGTAGAATACAGGAAGAGCCTTGACAGGTTTCCCTCTGCTTTTGCTAGTCTAGCACCCGGGTGATTTGGCCTCTGTTACCCTGCCGACTCCTGCTAGTCTGCCTTTCCTCAGGTAGATTAGGCATAGGGGCACCCGACAGCAACTCGACGGCTCCACTGCCATAATTAAATGCATAGGCATGAGTGCATTTGCTAACGCTTCGAATGATGCTTCAAATTCCAGCGTTAAAGATCAAGTTATTCATTTGCTGAAGCTGCGAGGGCCACAGACAGCATCGGCTCTGGCGGCTCAAATCGGCGTATCGCCAATGGCCGTTCGGCAGCATCTGCAGGCGCTACGAGAAAAGCAGTGGGTGACCTATGTCGAGGAGCGGCAGCCCGTGGGGCGTCCGGTCAAGCTGTGGGCGCTGACTGAGCAGACCAGTCATCTTTTCCCAGATAATCATCAGGACCTGGCGATTAATCTGCTCCACGATGTCCAGCGCGCCTTTGGTGATGAGGCGCTCGAGCGGCTGCTGACTGAGCGGGTTCAGACCCAGATTCGCCTCTATGCTGAAAAGATATCTGCCCATCACTGGCGGGGTCGAGTTAAAGAACTGGCGCAGTTGCGGAGTCAAGAAGGCTATATGGCAGAAGTGATCGAGCAGGAGGACGAGTCGGTGCTGCTGGTGGAGAATCACTGCTCCATTCATGCCGCGGCTCAAGCCTGCTCCAAGTTTTGTACAAACGAGCTAGAAGTTTTTCAGGCCCTACTGGGAGATGCCATCGCGGTTGAGCGGCAGGAACATATTCTGACAGGCGATCGCCGCTGTACCTATCGCATCGCCCCTGCTCAATCTCCTTAAGCGCCCCCACCTCCCGGACTCCACCTGCGTGAGCAACGCTATATGGCGTTACGCTTTCGCGTTAGGACATTCAAGAGGTGTGGACCTCCGCGTCGCGGGGGTTCCACACTCAAAACTTAGCCCGTAGAGCTCCAAAGCAGTAGGATCGGACAGGAGAAGCGCATCAGGAGGAGGGCATAGGAGAGCTATGATTCAACTGTTCTTGGGACTGGCAGGGTTATCTGGAGCCGTGGCGGTGGCGGCGGGGGCGCTAGCCTCCCATGCATTGGCGACCCGGCTCAACCCAGAAGCGATCGCCGTCTTCCAAACCGGAGTGCGCTATCAGATGTATCACGCGATCGCCCTGCTCACTGTTGCCCTCCTGTTGACCACAGCCAAGTTCAGGGCTACCCCCCTAGTCTGTGCCGGAGCTGCTTTCGTCGCTGGGTCGCTGCTCTTTTCCGGCAGCCTATACCTGATCAGCGGACTGGGCCTAACGGCAGTGGGCATCGCCACCCCCATCGGCGGCGTTATTCTAATTGGCGGCTGGCTTTGCCTGGGCTGGGCTGCCCTCAGCTACCGCAGCTAAGTGCCCCCGGCTGGGGCGCACAACCCTAAGAAAGTTTTTGCCTAAGTAGAACTGGGTTGAAAAACGAAGTTAGAAAACCGGGGGAGCGCCTCGACGGGGCGCTCCCCCGGTTTTCTAACGTGAATTTAATTGTGCCGACCTACTTAACTTCTTGAATTCAGGTAGGCGGATGAAACTCTAGCGGGGGGTAGTACTCCAACGGCGGCAGGGCCACCGGCTGAGACGCCGTATGGGGAGCGGGCATGTGGGTTCGGCCAAACTCGAAGAGTGCCGGGGCCTCACCCTCGCGCCACAGCCAAAGACTGCTGGCATTGTGCTGCCGCTGCGTCCACGGATCAGCGTCGTAGGCAGCCCAGCCGTAGGGGTCAACCAGCACTTTTTCCCCGGAGTCGAGAAATCGCCGCACGCCAAAGTGTAGATGGGGTCCGGTGCTGCACCCCGTGTTACCAGAAAGGCCGATTACTTGCCCAGCCCGTACCCAATCCCCTGGCTGCACATCAACGCGGTTGAGGTGGACGTATTCGCTCTCAAGGCGATCGCCCCCAGGAGTCACGTGCTCAATGTAGACGTACTGACCGGTGGTTACGGTGTCTAAAGGCGGACAGTAGAACGGTCGCCCCTCCCCGGCAAAGGTAATGGTGCCATCGGCGACAGCCAGTAGGGGAGTGTTCTCGGGCAGCCCCCAGTCGTAGCCCCCGTGGCCATCGATGCCCGCCCCCGGACTGCCAATGGTGAGGCGATCGCCCCGCCAGTTCAGCATATAGCCGTTGTCATCGACGAATTGACGCGGCACGTCGTGATCAAAATAATTGCTGAGCAAAAACTCGCCGTCGAACGGTTTGCGAAAAATCGGCAGGGCTCGCATCTGGGGCGGTTTCTTCGTTCTGGGAAGCCGCGTTAGCTTAAAATCACCCTGTAAACCGCGGCAAATCCCCCGGGGCGTTGCCTTACCAGAAAACTGATTGGGGTCACCAATGCGTCCTCGAAACTCCATCGGGAAGCCGCCCACCTTTGGCGGCATGAGCTCGAAGCGAGCGCGGTGGGAGCCCACCTTACCGGAGATGAAAGCTGAGCT
>JBHJGR010000372.1:0-21059 GCA_050331615.1 Elainellaceae cyanobacterium | reverse complement strand
AAGGAAACCCATCACCGCCAGTCTTTACCCAGCCTCAAACTATCCGAGAGGCAACAACTGCCGGAGTGTTCTGCGATTTACTTTGCGATCGCCCAACAGAAAGACTGTGCCGACGCTGAGGGGCGATCGCATCTGAACATGAAGGGGGCGATCGCTTCGATGAATGAAGGGGGGCGATCGCTGCGGGTGGTGGGAGGGCGATCGCCTGTTCAGTAAAGGTGATCTATCATCTGAATTACAGCACTGGAGAATATACTGTAAACATAAGCAACATTAGTTGGGTCGGAACAAAACGGTATGCTGGCATCGAGTTATCCACACGTCGAGAAAATTGAAAATCAGCCCGCACGGTTCCAGCGCTTACCCCGCATTCGAGTCGCACAAATTGTTATGGATTATCTTGCCTACGGTTGGTCAGTCGAAGAGATGTGCCGCCAGCACCCCCATCTGACGCCAGCCGAGGCCCACGCCGCTATGGGCTACTACTTTGACCATCAAGAAGAGATTGACCAGGAAATTACCCAGGAGTGGCAGCAGACCCAAGAAGGCATGGCACAAGCAGCCAAATCTTCCTTCTACACTCGGATGAAAGCTAGAGGACTATTGTAAGTGGCGATCGCCCTCTACATGGATGTTCATGTTCCTCAAGCTATTGCCAACCAGTTGCGTCGCCGAGGCGTAGATGTATTGACCGCATTTGATGATGAAACTCAAGAACTTTCTGACGAGCAGCTTTTAGTCAGGGCTACTCAACTCAACCGAGTTCTCTTCACCCAAGATATTCGATTTCGTATTTTAGCCGAAACCTGGCAGGCAGAAGGAAAGCAATTTTCAGGGCTAATTTTTGGGCATCAGCTGGGAGGCACCATTGGTCAGTTCGTCAGAGATTTAGAACTAATTGCTGAAGCCTCAGAGCCTGATGAATGGCTGAACACAGTTGAATACATTCCTTTTCCATAGAAGGGGCGATCGCATTTGAACATGAAGGGGGCGATCGCCCTCCTGTAGGGTGCGTTGCTGCAAGCAAACGCACCACCCCGTCGAAAATTCTCGCACCCAACACCCTACAGCCGTTCAATCCCAATCATCCAAAAGGGCGATCGCACTGACGAGAGAGGGGCGATCGCCATCTTACTGGTCACGTCAGCACAAGCACAAAGCAGCCCATTTAAGGCTAAGATCAAGCAAAACAGCATCATCCATGTATCCGTGTCATGTCGTCTCCCACCCCTGACGCACTGCAACCGTATGTCGCCCATTTTCGCCAGCGGCAAGAGCGAGAGCGGCGGCAACAGCAATACCGCTATCAGCAGGGATGGGAGCAAGCGAGAATTGCAGCGAAAATTCTCAAAGCAACGTATGGCGTCAGACATGTTTTCCTGTTTGGGTCGCTCCTTTCTCCAGAGGCAGTTCATCCCAGCTCAGATATTGATTTAGCCGTCTGGGGGCTGCCCCTAGAGCACTATAGCGATGCAGTCGGGACGCTGCTGCTCACCGTTAAGGGATTTAGTGTTGATATCGTTCGCCTGGAAACGGCTCAGCCCAGCCTGAAGCGATCGATCCTGCAAGCAGGAGTAGAGCTGTGAGTCGCTATGCCGTTTTGCAGGGGCGAATCCAGCAACAGCTACAGGATTTAGCCTTGGAATATGACTACACAATTGAACAGGCCGCACTAGCTCGCAGTAGCGGCATCGATGCCTACTGGATTGCTGCCGGGTTTGGCTTACAGGGATTTTATACTGGACTGGAAAAAATCTTTGAGCAAATTGCCCGAGTTGTAGACCAAAGCTTTGCAATGCCATCCGATCGGTGGCATCAAGAGCTGTTGGAGCAGATGAAAATAGATGTCCCTAATATTCGACCCGCTGTAATCGACTCAGATTTATATCAGCAATTGAGGGTCTATTTGGGCTTTCGCCATGTCGTTCGGAACAACTATACCCATCGTCTCGATCCGCGATTGATTCAAGCAAATGTCGATTCTTTGGAGGAATGTTATCGGCGCGTTTTGACCGCGATGAATGACTTTTGTGTGTTTTTAGCGACGATTGATGAAGGTCTATCTTCTAACGGCTAAGAGCATGTTTGAGCATATCGGCAAACCTATGCCCATGGAAATCCCTATTTCAGGTTACTTTGAACTGAAGTTCAGGCACCGATGAGCTACCTGATTCGCCGCCGCTAGACGCAGCATCAGATCCACAGATTCAAGGGTTTTACCCAGTTTGGGCATTGCTGAACCTGGGTATAAATCTGGTAGGGGCAAATGGCCATTTGCCCCTACGGTGGGTTAAACCAATGAGGTGCGTCGTGGTGCGTCATAGGAGAGGGCGCGATCGCACTAAAGCTTTTGAGGTTGTGACGCCCTCATCCCCGAACCGATTCACTGCTTTGATTTGGGCTGTCAGAATATGGGAGGTGCGTTGCGGCGGGGAAAGGGGCAATCGCACTGTTGCATTAAGTCGTTTCAGCGATGATATGGTTGCTTGATGCTCAAGCCTGGAATGACTCGATAGTGCTTGACATTGAAAGTACAGAGATCAGCATTGCGGCCAACAGCACAGGCGGCAATTAGAGCATCAATCAGGCCAACCCTGTGAGACGTCGGTAATGTCAGAGCGCGAATCGATCGCTTCAACCTTTTCCCAGTAAGCTACAAGCTCAGCCCCAGTTTTGGGAAGGTTTTGCGTGAAGGGACGGAATGCCAGCACTCGAAAAATGTACTCGGCTAGAGGTAATTTAAGCCTGGAAGCTTCTTCAGATAGCTCGTTCTCTAGCTCCGAGGGTAGATCTAAGCTGATGGTCATGGCATTTCCTCGACGGGCAGGACATTAACCCAATTTTATCGCTTTGATTTGGGCTGTCAGAACATGGGCAAGAGCGCTATAGTTCCAGTGAGTTTGTCCATATCCAAGGACATTATTGGGAACGACGGAGGCCAAACCCAATGCCTGACAATCAGCCCAACCAATCGCGTCCGCCTAACTCACGGCCAGGTTTGACGCCAAGCCCCTGGATTTCTGGAGCATTCTATCTGTTTACGTCCGCTGTTGTGATGACGGCGATCGCCGTTATCGGCGGTAACTTGCCAATTTATATCCTGGTGCTGGTGGTAATAGGTGGCGTGCTCCTGATTATGGCCGTTGGCAGCATTCAGCTCAAGCAGGACCCACGCTTTAGAGACGCGGACTTTCCCACGCTGATGACCGAGACTCTCAAGCGTTTGCCCGTGATCAAAACGGTTATCTCTACCCAGACTTCCTCAGGCTCGGATCAGCACGATCGATGAGCCGTCAGTGAGGGAAGCAGCGATCGCCCTCTAGAATGGCCGGAGCCGGAATTGAGGTAGTCCGCGCCACAAGCCTGATATTACCCTGAGCGTCTACTTGCCATCCCTGAGCTTCGGTTGGGGGGAAGGGGCGATCGCCTGCTCCCCCTTGAGTTTGAGCCTCAGCATCAGCGAGTGGTACAGAGTTCAGGTCCCCGGGTTCACCCGTCTCCATCAGCGGGACGCCGACGATGGGGCGGAGGTCGTCCCAGGTGGCAAAGGTCTGCCCGTCCTCTGGATTGGGGGGCAAACCGCCCCGTCCGGTCACAACGAACTCGCCCCGCTCCTGAACCGCAACGCCTCCGGCACTACAGTTTTGAGCAATCAGGTTGGCGGCATCCACAACATTGGTGGGCAGTGCCACCAGTCCCCGCGTGGGGTCGATCTCCAGGCGAGTGATGGTGACGGTTCCGGCGAGGCCAAACTGGGAGCTGGCGTCAATATCGTTGGTGCTATTGTCGGGGGTGGCGCGCTGCTCCTCCAGGCCAAATAGCCCCTGGGTCGTGATTTGAATTGCGCCGCCCTGGCCCTCAACGGCATTGGCGATGATGTCGCTGTCCTGATTGGGGGCGGCAGTGACAAACCCGCTGGCGTTGGCGATGGTCACGTTGCCGCCATTGGCGTCCCCGAAAGCCTGGGCAGAAATGAGGCTGCGATCGCCCATCAAAAGCAGTCCAAGGTTACTGATATCAATATTTGCGCCGCTGCCGTCAGGGGGCGTAGTGCCCGTTTCTGCCGTGATCTGCCCCCGCTGCAGCGTGATGGCATCGGCCTGGACCAGGAGATTACCCGCCTGCCCCTGGGGACTGCTGACGGTGATTTGCGCCCCGTCTGCCACGGTGAGGCGGTCGGCATTGAGCCGCAAATTTCCGGCGGTGCCGCCAGCGGTGGCTTCCACCGAGAGCTGGGTGCCGTCTCCCGTCAGCAGCACGTCTCCATCGGCGGTGAGGCGGAGCTGGCCTGCCTGCCCGGTAATCGTAGCCGCCGAGATCTGGCTACCGTTGGTCAAGCGCACCTGGTCGGTAATCTGCAGCCGGACGTTGGCTCCCTGGCCCCCATCGGTTTCTGCCGTGAGGACGGCATTGTCAAGACGGAGGGAGTCTGCCTGGAGGGTGAGCTGTCCGGCCTGGGCGATCGCCTCACTGCTGACCGTCACTTCTCCGCCCGTGGATAGGTTAACCCGGCGAGCGGTCACCGCCAGGCTGCCCGCAGGTCCCCCGGCGGTGGGTCCTTCGTCGAAAGCGGCGGCGCGGATCTGGCCGCCCTGCCGCCCCCGGAGCTGATCCACATTCAGGAACACAGAGCCGCCCTGGCCTGCGCCAAAATTATCGGCTGAAATGCGGGCACCCCGCTCCACCACAAGTTGCTCAGTTGTGAGGGTGAGGGTGCCTGCATCGCTGCGCGCGCCCCTCTCCGCCGAGACGAGGATGCCGCTGATATTGTCATCCCGGTCGACGGGAGCCGTGCCGCTGAGCCGCACCAGGCGGGGAGCATTGATGACCAGGTCGCCGCCCCGCCCGCCGCTGCGGGCCGCCGTGGAAACCTGGGCACCATCCAAAATAACAAGTACCGGGGTGGTGAGGGTGAGGGATCCGCCGTCCCCGGTTGCTCCCTCCTCCACCTGGGCAAAGATGCCGCTGGCAATCAGCAGGTCGAGGGGCCAGCGACCTAAGATCTGCACCGACTCAGCAGCTTGAATGTCAATAGAGCCTGCCCGCCCCGCACCGAGGGTGGCGGTAGAAATCTGGGCCCCGCTTTCGAGCAGGAGGCGATCGCTCTCTACTACCAGTCGTCCCCCGTTGCCCGTCACTCCCACGCAGCTCCCTCTACAGGCTCGGGCAAAAAGACCGCTGGGCGTCCCTGGCAGGGCACCCACCAGCTCCACCTCGGCACTGCGCACGATTAAATCCACGCCCTGCCCGGTGCCCTGGGTGGTGGTGGATACCTGCGCCCCGTCCCGCAGCACCAGTCGCGGCGTCTCCAGCAAGAGGACACCGGCATTCTCGCCCGTGGCGTTGCCCTGGACTTCGTTGAAGATGCCCGTCAGCGGCTCCACCGTTTCGCCCACCAGTTCAATTTGCTCTGAGGCCCGCAGAGACACGGAACCCGCCGGTCCGGTCACCGCCAGCGACTGGATGAAGCTGCCCTGCCGCAGCCCGATCTGCCGTCCCTGGACCTGGATATCACCGCCGGTAATGCCTCCCGCCCCTAGAATGGTTTCCTCTAGAAACTGCACGTCTCGAAATATCTGGGGCGGATCGTAGGCAAGCCGGAGCTGGAGGCCGCTGGCGTCCAGGGCTACGCGACCGTTACTGCCCATACCCCCAACGTCAATCCGCCCCAGGGGAGCAGTGATAGTGCTGCCCCGCAGCGTCACATTTCCGCCTACCAGCGCCACCGTTGCCCCACTCGCCCCCTGCAGCTCGGCACCCGTGAGCTGGATGGCCCCCGGATCGGTGCCAAACTGGAGGCCAATGGGGGCGCTGACGGTCAAAAGGGGGGCGGTATCGGCATCGGCAGCCCTGAACTGAAACTGGTCGGCAAACTCAACCGCAGCCGCTGTCGTTGCTAGAAACGAGCCGCCGATGTCGAGCCGGGCATTCTCCTGAAAAACGATGCCGCTGGGGTTAATCAGAAACAGGTTGGCGGTGCCGTTGGCCTGAATGAGGCCATCAATCGTAGATGCCCTGCCGCCAGTGACCCGGCTAATGATGTTGGCGATCGCCCCCGCCTGATTGAAGTAAGCCCGCCCATTTGGCGGGATGGAAAACTGCTCAAAGCTGTGAAACAGATTCGTCCCCCGCGTGGTACCGCCCGTGATCACGCAGTCCGTACAGTTGGGGGAAACGATAGAGTTGCTGGGCAGGGTGGCATCGGGGACGATTTGGGCGATCGCCGCACTGGGCAGCCCCACCAGCACCATTCCCACCAGGCTTAGAGTCGTCAATGGCTGATGCATGACAGGTCAGGAGAAAAACGCCCGTTGCAGCAGGTCGTTGTCCAGAATATAGCCCAGATCGTTCACTGCCAGGATTGGGTCCAGCGGCAGCAAGGCCAGATCCAGAGCCGCCGTGCGCGTGATGCTGTTATCTGGAGCCGCCAGGGTGTAGGTGACGATACTGCCACTGCGGCTGGTGCGTAAATTGCCCCCGATGAACGACGTGGGCGTGGCGGCATTCAGGCCGGAGTCAGAGAAAGAGGCGATCGCCCCTGTGAACTGGCCAAAATCTGCTGACGGATTGGCATCGGCAATGAAGGCTCCATCGGCCAGCCGATCCACCACCCGCAGCTCCGTGGAGAGCACCGGGCTGTTGCTCAAATCCGTAATCGTTCGCGTGTAGGTATCGACGATTTGGGTGTTGAAGACCAGGCCATCGGGTCCGCCAAAGTCGCCCAGCACTGCCGACTGGCGCAGCAGCCCCTGCTCCAGAATGTAGGCGAGGGAGTTGATTGCCTGATTGACATCCAGGTTTTCGGCGGGGTTGAACGGATCGGCAAAGTCGAGCCTGAGCGCGAGAGCAGGCGTGGCCGCACCCGGAGCCAGGAGGCGGTATTCAATGGTGTCGCGATCGCCAAACCCCTGGTTGTCTAACGGATCATCAATCAACTCGGCGACCAGGGTTCCTGTACTGAACGTAACCGTCCCATCCGACTCAAACGGTTCGGTGATATTGGTGAAATCTGCCGCCTCGGCAAATCGTCCCTGTCCCGCGTCATAGAAGGCGATCGCCCCCACAAACTGGCCTAAATCCGCCGCCGGAGCTGTGTCGGGGATGGGATTGCCGCCGCTGTCTACGCCCACCACGGTAAACTGCGACTCAATGTTGGTGCGATCGGTTGCCGTTTGGGAAAACTGATTGCCGCCCTGGGCGGTGACCAGGGAAATGTCGTCGTTCAAAATGGTGGCGATCGCTTGAGCGAGGCCCACGTCGGCATCGGCAGCATCGCTGACGGTGATGGCAAAGGTCTCATTGCCTTCCTGCACCAGGTCGCCCCGAATGGGGACGGCAATCGCTTGAACCGTTTCACCGGGGGCAAAGGTTACCAAACCGCTGCTGGCCGTGTAGTCGCTACCGGCGATCGCCGTGCCGTCAACCGTTGTGTAGGTGACCTCAATGCTCTCGCCAATGGCGGCATCCAGGGTTACGGTAAACACCGCGTCAGTGGTGCCCGCATTGCCTTCCAGTAGGGCGACATCGCCAATGGTGATTTGGGGCCGGGGAGTCGGGACTACGCCAATGAAGTCATCAGCGCTCAGCGTGGCCGCGTTCACGCCCTGGAGGATGGCGATCGCCCTTCCCTGAACCTGAACGACGGTATCGCCGCCCTGCTGCAGGAGCTGCATGTCGTTGAACTGGCTGACAATATTCCCGTTGATGCCGATCTGGTCAACCCCGACCTCAAAGTCGGTAACGGTATTGGCAACCCTGGGAAGATTGCGTCGGGCTACCCAAAATTCATCGCTGCCGCCGCCGCCGGTGAGCTGATCCTTGAAACCGCCAATCAAAATATCATTGCCGCCGCCGCCGCTCAGGCTATTCCTTCGCCTTGCCCGTGACGCGTCCAGGAGGTCGTCTCCGCCATTGCCCAGCAGGCGATCGCGGTTTTCGGCAAACATTCGATCGTCACCGCCGCCGCCTCTCAAGAGATTGCGCCCCTTGCCTTTGCGGGCATCGATGCGATCGTTACCGGGGCCACCCACGACGCGGTCGCCTTTACCGGCAAAGACTTTGTCGTTGCCCCCCAGTGCCTTGATGCGATTTTGCTGACCGTTGCGAGCATCGATGCGATCGTTGCCTGCGGTGCCCCGGATGGTTTGTCTTCTCTCGGTGACTTTGATGCGCTCGCCCCTGGCAGCAATCTGGGCTGGGGGCACATTGGTTTGCTCGGGGTCAAAGCGGACGGACGGATTGTCCTGCAAGGCTGATTCTGGTCTGGCGATCGCTTCCGGTGCTGAGCTAGCGGCAGACAGCGGACGGTCACCGGAGATGGCAGGCGGTAAACCATAGTCGCTGGCCACTAGTCCAAAAGAGATATCGCTTGGGTGAGGCTGGGAAAATTCAAACTCCATGATAATTATCCGATTGGGGGCTTTTGGTCTGCGTATATCAAAAGGGCAGATGCGCTTTAATGGCGCTTCATCTATAGAACTTTCCAGGCAACCGATCCTAACTCAGGATTTGTAAGCGCTCGTTAATACTTAAATTTATTTACATCCGCGCAGTGCCGGCATACCTTTCTTCTCCTCAGAAGTATTCAGAAGCGGATGCAAGAAAAACCCAAGTTAAGAGCTCCCCTTACTGAGGTGAAAGGAATGTTTAACGGTACTTTGAATGAGTTTGATTTGCTGAACCCCAATCGCACTGGTCGCTTTACGGATACGTTTTTGCTGACCGGCATTAGTCCGGGTGATGTAATTCAAATCGAGCTTGATAGCACGGAGTTTGATCCCTTCCTGCAGCTTGTTGATCTAGATACCAATGCCGTCATTGCTGTTAACGATGATGGGGGTGCAGGACTGAATTCTCAGCTAACTTTCACGGCTCAGCCTGGCGTGACCTACTTGGTTCGAGCGACTTCATTTGCTGCTGGTGAAACCGGTTCCTACTCGATTAATTTCAGCGATGGCCACCTGATTCCGTCAACAATTTCTTTCATTTCAAGCAACCAAACCCTACAGGGCATTCTTGCCCCGGATGACTTCACTAATCCCGATCGCCCCGATCGTTTCCGGGATGACTTTTTCTTAGAAAGTCCGGTCGTCGGTGAGCGTATTCAGGTCGATTTGACCGGCAACTTTGATGGCTACTTACAGCTAATCAATGCTTTCACAGGAGACGTGATTGCCTTTGATGATAATAGTGGCCCTGGCCTAAACTCCCGCCTATTTTTCACGCCCCAGGCCAATACGGCGTATATCCTGCGGGCGACCTCCTTCGGTGAGGACATTACCGGCAACTACAGCCTCACGACTACCATTGTTCCCGATCGCGCTGCCAACGCCCTGATTGATACCAACCCCTTTGCGAGCGGAATTCTTCCAGAATTTGCGGCCATTGACGGTCGGGGTAACAATCGAAGCTTTGTTAACTATGGCGCTGCCCATACCCAGCTAATCAACATTGCGCCGCTGGCCTACGGTGATGGAATATCGTCTCTGGCGGGGGGCGATCGCCCCAATCCTCGGGATGTGAGCAACGCTTTGGGACAGCAGGACGAACTCACCCCCAGCTCTCGGGGACTCACCAACTTTATCTGGGCCTTTGGTCAATTTCTGGACCACGATCTGTCCCTCACGCCTATCCGGACTCGAGAAGATGCTGCCATGCGCGGCGAGCTGGTTGACATCGACATTCCCATTGGCGACCCCTTCCTAGATCCTCAGGGTACGGGCACCGCCTCAATTGCTGTGCAGCGATCGGTATTTGTCGAGAATACGGGCACTGGTCCCAACAATCCCCGCCAGCACAGCAACGAACTCACCCACTGGGTTGACCTCTCCAGCGTCTACGGTTCTGACGACGAGCGGGCCGACGCGCTACGCAGTTTTGCCGGTGGCCAGCTGCGAGTCAGCCAGGGCGACCTGCTGCCCCTGTTTGAGCCGGGCAATGGCAACAACGACAACCCAGGTCCTGTTCCCGGTACCGATCTGTTTTTTGCCGGGGACGCGCGGGCCAACGAGAACGTAGTGCTGATCTCCATGCACACACTGTTTGTGCGGGAACACAACCGCATCGCATCAGAGCTGGCAGAGGTTCACCCCACCTGGACCGACGAGCAGCTCTTCCAGCGGGCGCGCCAGATTAACGTCGCTCAGTGGCAGAGCATTGTCTACAACGAGTATCTGCCAACGCTGCTGGGAGAAGGGATTGTTCCAGACTACACCGGCTACGACAGCACCATCGACCCCAGCATTAGCCGCACCTTCTCCACGGCGGCCTATCGTTTGGGACATACCCAGCTCAGCTCAGAGATTCAGCGGCTGGATGCCAATGGAAATGCGATCGCCCAGGGCCACCTCACCCTGTTTGAGGGCTTCTTCCCCAGCTCTAGCGTCGTGCAAGAGACGGGCATCGACCCCATCCTGCGGGGCATGGCCTCTACCCTCAGCCAGGAGGTGGATACCCAAATTATTGACGACGTACGCAACCTGCTATTTAACTTTGGCAATCGCAGCGCCGCTCAGGATCTCTTTGCCCTCAACATTCAGCGGGGGCGCGACCACGGTCTGTCTGACTACAACACGATTCGGGCCGCCTTTGGTCTACCACGGGTCACCAGCTTTGCCGATATCACGTCCGATGTTGAGACCCAGCTTGCCCTGGAGGAACTGTACGGCGATGTCAACGACATTGATGCCTTTGCGGGAATGCTGGCGGAGGATCGCATTTCTGGCGGTAGCCTCGGCGAAACGATGACGACGATCCTCATTGACCAGTTCGGCAGACTGCGGGCGGGCGATCGCTTCTACTACGAAAACACCTTCAGTGCCGCTGAAATTGAACTCATCGAGCAAACCCGGCTGTCTGACATTATTCGGCGCAACACCGATACGCCCGTCGTTCAGGACAACGTGTTCACCCTGTTCAACGACGGCACCGCCGCCAGCGACATCCTCAACGGCGGGCTGGGCGACGATCGCATCAACGGCTTGGGCGGCAATGACCAGATCTTGGCTCACGCGGGCAACGACAACCTCGCTGGCCAAGCCGGCAATGACTTCATCGAGGCTGGCGATGGCGACGACCGACTACGCGGTGACGGCGGCGACGACAACCTAAACGGCGGCAGCGGCAATGATGTGGCGCTGGGCAGTAGCGGCAACGACGTCATCCTCGGTGGTGATGGTGACGACCGCCTGTTTGGCGGCGGCGGCAACGACGGCATCGACGGCAATGAGGGCAACGACCTAATCCTCGGCCACAGCGGCAGCGATAATCTCTTTGGTGGCAGCGGCACCGACCGCATCAATGGCGGCAGCGGCAGCGATTTCCTGCAGGGGGACGGGGGCAACGATACCCTAATCGGGGGTAGCGGCAACGATGTCCTGGTGGGCGTCAATACCACCGCTAGCACTGCTGGTTTGCCTGGTCAGGGAGAGCGAGATATTCTGACCGGTGGTCAAGGGAGCGATCGCTTCATCCTGGGTAACGCTGGCACCGTCTACTACAACGATGGGCCAGCTAATCCGGCGGCAGTAGACGGCTATGCCCTGATTCGCGACTTTGATCGGCGGCAGGACGTGATCCAACTGGAAGGCTTTGTTAGCCAGTATCGCTTTGCCCAAATCAACCTGGCCACCAGCAACGGGGTTCACACGGGCATCTACCGCGCTGGCACCAATGACCTGGTAGGGGTAATCGAGAACACGCAAATTACCAGCCTGGGCAGTGGCTTCGCCTTTGTTTAGACGTTCTCTGAGAAAAAATCACCTCGGTTGGACGGCTGGTGGGGGCAAACGGCTATTTGCCCCTGCTTAAGGATTTCGTGGAGAATTTGGCGATCGCTACTTCACCAGCCCCGCCCGCAAAGCCACCACCGCTGCCTGCACCCGGTCATCCACCGCCAGCTTGTTCATAATGCCGCGCACATGGGTTTTCACCGTATTGGGGCTGAGATACAGGGCCGCCGCAATCTCTGGGTTGCTGCGGCCTTCTACCATCAGGGTGAGCACCTCCATCTCCCGCTGGGAAAGCTGCCCCACCATCATCGCCTCGTCCTTAGCGGGAGCCTTGAGGTGTTCCATAACTTTACGGGCGACCTGGGCATCGAGGTAGCTGGCCCCTTCCTGAGCCGCATGGATGGCGGCGAGCAGGCTATCAACGCTGGTGCCTTTGACGCAGTAGGCATCAGCCCCGCTGGAGAGGGCAGCGATTACCTCGTTTTCAGCCGTGTGGGAAGTGAGCATGACGATGTGGATATCGGGCAACTGTTCCTTAATTGCTTGAGTGGCGGCAATGCCGTCCATGCGGGGCAGACCAATGTCCATCACCACCACGTCGGGCTTCAGCGCCAGGGTCTCTTCCACCGCGGAATAGCCATCCTCCACCTGCCCCACGATGTCGATATCGGCATGGGTGGAGAGGGACTGCTCCAGGCCGAGCTGCATCATGGGGTCATCTTCAACGATGAGAATGCGAATGGGGGATGGGGGGGACGGAGTCATGGGTGGATATGGGATTTAGGGACGAAAATTAAATTAGTTCTGAGGGTTGAGTTTTTAGTGAGCCGCTCGACGCAAAACCCAAAACTTGCAGCTTAAAACTCTTTCTCTAGGTGGCGATCGCCGCTAGCCAGTATATCAGGGGAGCCAGCAGAAGGGCGGGGAGAAATGACGCCACGCGAATGTTGGTCATTTCTAGTAAGTTTAGCCCCAGCCCGAGGATCATTAAACCACCGACCCCGGTGGTCACCAGCACCAGGGGAGATGCGGTGGGGTCTTCGGGGAGGGCCTGGGCCAGCCATCCCGCCCCAAGGGAAATTCCGCCCTGGTAGACCAGAATGGAGAGAGCCGAGAAGCCCACGCCCATGCCGAAGCTGCTGGTGAGGGCGATCGCCGCTAGCCCATCCATAGACGCTTTGAGGGTGAGCAGGGTATTGTCGCCGATGAGTCCGTTATTGATGCTGCCCAGCAGAGCCAGGGGACCAACGCAAAACAGCAGGCTGGCGGCGACAAAGCCCTCGGTGAAGCTGCCCTTGCCCTGGAACCGCTGCTTGAGCCAGTCACCCACGGCTTCTAGAACAGCCTCCAGCTGCCACCACTCCCCCAACAGGCCACCAATCACCAGGGCCAGCAGCCCCAGGATGACGCCATCCACCACCCCGGCCCGCACTTCAGTCAGGCTGGCCGCCATGCTCAACCCAATCAGCAGGGTGATCAGGCCCACGCCCTGGATGATGATGCGCTGCATGCGCATGGGCAGGCGGCCCCGCAGCAGCAGCCCCAGGCCAGTGCCCGCCAGAACCGTGACCACGTTGATCCAGGTGCCGCTGGTCTTGATCCAGAAATCCAAAGCGATCGCTCCCCTGCTCCTCAGACGGTTGCCAGCGGCTCGGAGCGGGCGTTTGTCAGATGGGGCACTTTCCCGAGCTGCTCATGGGCCGCCAAGATCAGCTCCTCGGTTTCTTCCCAGCCCATGCACCGGTCGGTAATGGACACGCCATACTCCAGTTGGCTAGGGTCGGCGGCGATGGGCTGATTCCCAGACTTGAGGTGGGACTCCAGCATCATGCCGATCAGGGCGCGATCGCCCGCCACAATCTGCTGCACCACCTGCCGCATCACCTGGGCCTGCTGGGTATGGTCTTTGTTGGAGTTGCCGTGGCTGCAGTCAATCACGATGCACTCCGGCAAGTTGCGCTCCTTGAGTTTCTGCGCCACCCAGCTCACCGTCTCGGTGTCGTAGTTGGGCTTGCCGCCACCGCCCCGGAGGATGATGTGGGCGTAGGGATTGCCCTTGGTGCGAAATACGCTCACCTGTCCCGCGGGATTAATACCTAGAAAGTGGTGGGGCGTACCGGATGCCTGCAGGGCATCGATCGCCACTTTAATATTGCCGTCAGTCCCGTTTTTGAGACCGACGGGCACTGACAAACCGCTGGCCATCTCGCGATGGGTTTGGGACTCGATGGTGCGGGCACCAATGGCATACCAGGACACCAGATCGGAAATATACTGGGGTGTAATCGGGTCGAGGGCTTCCGTACCGGCAGGTAGGCCCATTTCGTTGATCTGCAGCAGGAGCTGCCGGGCAATGAACAGCCCTTTTTCGATGTGGAACGAGCCGTCCAGAAAGGGATCATTAATCAGTCCTTTCCAGCCCACCGTGGTGCGGGGCTTCTCAAAATAGACGCGCATCACCAGCAGCAGGCGATCGCGCACCTGCTCAGCCAGTTTCCGCAGCCGCCCCGCGTACTCTAGGGCAGCATCGGTGTCGTGGATAGAGCAGGGGCCGACGACGACAAATTTCCGGGGATCGTGGCCGTTTATGATATCGGCGATCGCCTGCCGACCATGAAACACCGAGGCCGCGGCGGTCTCTGAAATGGGGAGCATTTCAATCAAATCGGCGGGGGAGGGCAATAGCTCTGCCGACTCAATGTGGGTGTCAATCAGTTTTCGGGTATCCATACGTCGTCTTAGTGCTGCTGAACTCTGTAAACTTTGGCATCCGGCGCAGTTGGGCAACCGCCACTGCCCCAATACCTTGTCGTGGAAGAAAGCTCCCACTCAACCCTATCAGCAAATGCTGTTGTCCCGCAGAGGACAAGGGGGATTGATGACAAGCGATGGCAAGGCGCGGCGGTCGGGGCAGATGGTCTGCAGCGGCAACCATTCCTCGAAGTGGCATGATGCCCGGCGCGGCTACCGTCTGCCAAAGCTAGACTACAGGAGTGACTAATAATTTCTCCCCCGCTCAACTGCTTCTTAAGAATTGGCCAGTCAGGTGAGCAGTCAGGGGCGATCGCAATAGGGTTATCGCGTTACGCTTTCGCGTTAGGACATTTGAGAGGTGTGGAACCCCCGCGTTGCCGATGTTCCACACTCAAACTTTGGCCCGTAGGGCTATTTCCATCAGAACAGGGTTATTTCAATGACGGGACAGATGATGACAGGACGAATGCTGCGGGGACGGGCTGCTCTCTTTACCTTTCCGCTAATGGTGGTGCTGCTGCTTGGCGGGTGCGGTGGCGAGCGGGTTGGTACTTCCTCAGTTGACGACCCAGCGATGCCGGATCCTGCCCCATCAGATCCTCCCGCTGAGGTCGAGCCAGATGCGTCAGCTCCCGATGTTACCCCAGACAATGGCGCAGCCGCCGACGTCCCCACCGCTGAGCTGGAGCCGCCACCGGAGGAGGCTGGCACGGCAGAGACGGCGGAGCAAGGGTTAGCCTTCGAGACCACCCTCATCCCCGGTGAGCGGGTTGGACCACTCACCCACGAAATGTCGCGTCAGGAGCTGGCCGACCAGGTCGGGGAGGCGCAACTGACTGATACCGAGGTCTACGTCGGCGAGGGATTCATGGAACCGGGTACCCAGGTTGACTTGGGAAACGGCTATTCCTTCAGCGTGATCTGGGCTGATGCTGCCCGCACCCGCCCTCGGGAGGTGCGAGATCTCAGCGCCAAGTGGCAAACGCCGGAGGGCATCGGCATGGGTACCTCATTTGCTATGCTCCAGGAGGTTATCGGCCCGTTTGAGCTGTTCGGCTTTGCCTGGGACTATGGCGGCACGATTCTCCTGGAGGACACCCAACTGTCTGAATATGCTGGTCTGCTGACGCTGCGAGTGACGCCATCCCTCAATTCCGCCCAAACCGCTGCTGCCGACTATGCTCAGGTCACGGGCGATCGCACCTTTTCCTCCACCAACCCCCACCTCCAGCCCCTCGATATCGAGGTCTATGACATGATTGTCACCCTGTCCACGGCGGAGTAACTCTTGGTAAGACAAGTCTAAAATAGTGCACTAGGCGATCGCGTCAAACTTTTGACTGGTGGGCATTGCCCACCCTACGCCTATTCCATCAAATTAGCCGTGTCAGACCACTACAGTGCATTGAAAAACGAAGGTTAGAAAACCGGGGCGCTCCCCCGATTTTCTAACATGAATTTAATTGTGCCGACCTACTTAGCTGCGCTGATACATCATGCCCGGGAGTTGGGCAACCCGTCCCAGGAGCTCAAGCTGCACCAGTCCGCTCAGCACCGCGCCGGTGGGGAGCTGGGTCTGCGCCACAATCGTATCTAAAGCCACCGGTTCCGGTGGAATCGCCGTTAAGATTGCTGCCAGCTCGGGGTCTAAGGACGCATCCGGTACCAGAGGCAAAACGGTTTGGCAGGAAAATTCCTCAGAGTCAATGCCCTCCTGCGGCTGGGTCTGGGGAGCGCATAGGTTAGGAATGGCCCCCAGCAGCTCCAGCAGGTGCGCCTCGCCCAAAATCATCTGTGCGCCGCTGTTGATCAAATGCAGACAACCCTCCCCTCGCTTGTTGTCTAGGGAAGCAGGTAGAGCATACACATCCCGACAATACTCGTTCGCTACCCGGGCCGTAATCAGCGCACCCGACTTGAGGGGGGCTTCCAGCACCAGGGTGGCGCGGGTTAGCCCGGCAATGATGCGGTTGCGGCGGGGAAAGTTCACCCGGTCGGGCTTGGTGCCTGCCGGGAATTCGCTGAGAATCAGGCCATCTTCGGCAATGCGCCTGGCCAAAGTCCGGTTTGAAGAAGGGTAAGCGATGTTAATTCCCGTGCCCATGACGGCAATGGTGCGCCCGCCTACCTTCAGACAGGTGCGGTGGGCGATCGCGTCAATGCCATCGGCCAGCCCCGAAACCACCACAAATCCAGCAGTTGCCAGCATATGGGTGAGTCGTTCCGTCCACCGCGTGCCGTACTCGGAAGGGGCGCGGGTACCGACAATGGCGATCGCCGGCACCGTTCCCTGGTTCTCCATCGGGTCCACTCGTCCCCGATAGTAGAGAATGGGCGGCGGGTCAGGAATTTCTAGCAGCAGCCGGGGATAGTCCGGATCAGCGGGCGTCCAAAAGTTGGGGTTGTCCTGCTCATGCTGGGCAGAGATCTGATCGGGCTGGAGGCGCGATCGCTCTGCCACCAGAGTCGCTGCTCCCTGAGCGCTGATGCCGTAGACCTGCTGAAGACTCTGTACATCCGCGCTCCAGGCCACCGCAAGGGAGCCAAAGTGCTGGTACAGCCGCATCAGCAGCGTTGCCCCAACGCCTGGAATCTGACTCCATGCAACCCAGTAGCTTCGTTCCTGCATCATCCGAACGCCTCCCCGCAATGGCTTCAGTATGCCCAGGGAGGCGATTCAAATTCAGATCGATCGGGATTCCAGGTGGTGCTGGACTACTCGATGTACTGGCGGCAGCGGCGGTAGTGGATTTTAAGAATGAGAATGAATGACGTGAGCATCAGCGTCACAATATTGGCCAGGATGACCGGCAGATCGTGGACGTAGGAGCCGTAGACCAGCCAGAGCACAATACCGATGCACAGCGTAATCAGCATGGACCAGGAAATATCTTCTGCTGACTTGGAGCGCCAAGTCTTCAAAAGTTGAGGCAGGTAGGCGATCGTCGTTAAGGAGCCTGCAACTAATCCCAAGGTCGTCACTAAGTTCATATCTTTGCCTCAGCAGAACAAGGTGGTGAGTAATGGGTTTAGAGATGGTGCAAGGACGTTGGAATCACGTCTCACATTGAGTTATAGGTCACTCGGCGATCGCATGTAAACTTAGACCGAAATTGACCTCTCGATACGATAACATGAAGAAACGCGAAGTTGGATGAAAAAAACCGGCGAATTTGCCGGAAAGTTACCAAACTTTTACGTATCCTTCATTCTTTGTTACACCCCATTCTATAAACGGGGTTCCAGGTCGGAATCTATCTTTTGTGTGACTCCCCTCCTCAGCCCTCAGAGCTGAAGCGAATGATGCTTAAGTATCTGGGCACAAATAAAGCCAGTGGGGTGCGCCCCTGGCCATAGGGTTGTTTATTTATGGCTACCTACTTACCATCTCCATAGTAAATCGTCTGCAAGAAGAGTAAAGCGTGCTGCCTTGTCTATTCAACGTCCCGCCGAGATCGCTACAGCCCTCTCCCGCGCTAAGGTTGCTGTTCAGTCCTATCCCAAGGCCGCCATGTTTGCCCTGGCCGAAGAAGGATACACCTCCCTCTTCGAGCAATTGGTGTCCTGCATGATTTCCATCCGCACCTACGACGAGGTCAGCTTGCCGGTTTCCCGGCGGCTATTTAAGCATGCCCGCACCCCGGCAGCGATGGCTCAGCTCACTCCGGCCACTATTCAGTCCTTAATCCGTGAGAGCACCTACGCCGACCGCAAGGCTGAGCAGATTTGGGCGATCGCGCAACAGATAGTGTCCGATTACGGCAGTGAACTCCCCGCCGAGCTAAATGTTTTACTCGCCTTTAAGGGCGTTGGCCCCAAGTGCGCCCACCTGGCCCTGGGCATTGCCTGCCGCCAGCCCTACATCAGCGTGGATACCCATGTGCATCGAGTGGTAAATCGCTGGGGCCTGGTGCAAACCAGCACGCCCGAGAAGACGGCCCGGACGTTAGAAGAGCATGTTCCTAAAGACCAGTGGATTCAGGTGAATGAGTATCTCATGCCTTTTGGTAAGCAGATTTGCACCCATACGCTGCCCCGCTGCTCCACCTGCCCGTTAAGGGACATGTGTCCCCAAGTTGGGGTCGATCGCCACCGCTAGGGTGAGCAGAAACGAGCCTGCTCAGGGGCGAGCTGAGTCAAGATCATTTAATCTTTCTTAACCTCAAGTCGTTATCCTAAAGGTGAACCCCGATAAGAGGACTGAATCGATGCGGTATTTTTTAAGTCAACGTCTTCAGGTTTCCGCCCGCTGGATCATGGTGATTTGCGTTACGGGTCTGGTATGGTTCACCAGCGGCTTGGCCCAAGTCGCCCAGGCCCAGGAGGTCCAGTCCCCCGCTATCGTTGCCACGGATGAAGCCGTTTCCGCCGCTGTAGTGGAATGCTTCCCCAAGAAGCTGAGCGATGGCAATCTGGATCGGGCTTTGGAAGAGTCTAGGAATGACTTCCTTGAGCGTGTGTTTCTCCTTAAGCCGGTTCAGGAGTACAAGCTGAGTCAGGCCGAGTCTGAGTTCCTGAGCTGTCTCAAGTCTAAAGGCGTCACGCCCCAAATTGAGCAGCAAAACTCGTAGTGGCGGGCATTGTTGCCTAGTTCTCGCATGGCGATCGCCTGATACTCATGATGGGGCGATCGCCATTTTCCGTGCGGATATTCAGATTGAGCAATGAGCATTCCTGATTTAGATAGCCAAACCGTCGATCGCGTCATCGAAATGGCCTGGGAGGACCGCACCCCCTTCGAGGCAATCGAGATTCAGTTTGGCCTCAAGGAGAAGCAGGTGATTGCCATTATGCGGCGCTATATGAAGGCGTCCAGCTTCAAAATGTGGCGTAAGCGCGTCACCGCCCGTAAGACCAAGCATCGCCAGAAAAGGGGATTCAGTACCGGGCGCTTCAAGTCACACAACCAAAAGTAGTGGTCTGACAAGCCTAAAAGAGTACATCAAGCGATCGCGTCAAACTTTTGACTGGTGGTCATCGCCCACCTGCAAGGACTGCTGGTCATTGCTACGCTGGGTGGGCATTGCCTACCCTACTACGCTAGCCGTGGGGAGATGTCAGCTGCAAGGACGGGCAGTTACTGACAGAGCACCGCAGCGTGGTGCTGAATGTGATCGCCGACAAAAGTAGCAATGAAATAGTATCCGTGGTCGTATTCGGGCTGCATCCTCAAGGTGAGGGGCTGACCGGCCTGCTTACACGCTGCTTCGAATACCTCCGGCAGCAGTTGCTTTTGCTCCAGGAAAGGATCCGCGGTGCCTTGATCAATGAGGATGGGGCGATCGCCCCCGTGCTTCAGCACCAGCTTACTGGCATCGTAATCATCCCAGGCATCTTTGTCCTCACCCAAGTAGTTGCTAAACGCCTTTTGTCCCCAGGGGCACTGGCTGGGGGCGGCGATAGGAGCAAAGGCCGAGACAGAGCGGTACTGGTCGGGGTTTCGCAAAGCGCAGACGAGGGCACCGTGACCGCCCATGGAGTGACCAAAGATGCCCTGGCGGGACAGGTCTGCGGGAAAGTGTTCGGCGATCAGGCGCGGCAGTTCCTCCACCATGTACTCATACATGCGGTAGTGCGATCGCCATGGGTCTTGGGTGGCATTCACATAAAAGCCCGCCCCGGTGCCAAAATCCCAGTCGTCATCTTCGCCAGGAATGCCCGTATTGCGGGGGCTGGTATCCGATGCCACCAGCATCAGCCCATGTTCGGCGGCATAGCGCTGCGCCCCCGCCTTGGTGGTGAAGTTCTCGTCGGTGCAGGTCAGTCCCGATAGGAAGTAGAGGACGGGCACAGTCTGCTCTTGGGCCTGGGGCGGCAAATACACCGCCAGGTTCATCTCGCTACTGCAGGCGGTAGAAGCATGGCGGTAGAACCCCTGGGTACCGCCAAAGCAGGCATGTTGACTGCGGAGGATAAGGGAGGTCATCGCTAGAAACGGCCCTAAAAAGTAACAACACCGCGAATGGATTCGCCCTTGTGCATCAGCTCAAAGCCCTCGTTGATCTGATCCAAAGGCATGACATGGGTAATCAGGTCATCAATGTTGATCTTGTTCTCCATGTACCAGTCCACAATCTTCGGCACGTCCGTGCGGCCCCGTGCGCCGCCAAAGGCGCTGCCCTTCCAGACTCGTCCGGTGACCAGTTGAAAGGGGCGGGTGCTGATTTCTTCGCCTGCGCCCGCCACGCCAATGATGGTGCAGACGCCCCAGCCTTTGTGGCAGCACTCCAGGGCCTGACGCATCACCTTGACATTGCCGATGCACTCAAACGAGTAGTCGGCCCCACCATCCGTAAGCTCCACCAGATGGGCGACCACGTCTCCCTTGATTTCCTTAGGATTGACGAAATGGGTCATACCAAACTTCTCGGCGATCGCCCTTTTCGCTGGATTGATATCTACCCCGATAATCTTATCCGCCCCTACCAGCTTGCAGCCCTGAATCACGTTCAGCCCAATGCCCCCCAGACCAAACACCACCACGTTGGCTCCGGCTTCCACCTTGGCCGTGAAGAGAACGGCTCCCACCCCCGTGGTGACGCCACAGCCGATGTAGCAGACTTTTTCAAAGGGGGC
>JBHJGR010000371.1:0-5465 GCA_050331615.1 Elainellaceae cyanobacterium | reverse complement strand
GACTCTCTACTTACTACTCCTGACTTTCGCCTTCCGACTCCTGACTCCTGACTCCTGACTCCTGACTTCCAAGTTCTCCTTCCTCTCTCCTCCTTCCTCCTTCCTCCTTCTTCTTCTTTCTTCCTTCCTCTCTCCTCCTTCCTCCTTCCTCCTTCTTCCTTCTTCCTTCCAAAGCATCCCCATCAGGGTCGCAAAAACAACTTCCGGAGAAATCTCGTCCACACAGGTTTCCCACTCAAAGGGGCAGTGGCCGCTGTACCAGCAGGGTTGGGTGGTGAAGTTAGCGATGTGGCGTTCGGGGCAGGGGGGATGGCCCTGGAGATTGCGGTGGGGGGGCGGTTGGCCGTAGCGATCGCCCCAGGACGGTCCAAATAAAGTAATGGTCGGAATCCCTAATGCGGCGGCAATGCGGGCTGGTCCGGTGTCGGCGGCGACCACGGCATCGAGCTGGGCAAACAAAGCGGCTAACTCCCGCAGGGTGCCCCTCGGCCACGGCGTTGCTTCAGGTAGCTGGGCGGTGATCGCCTGCACCTGGGCAGGATCTGATCCTTGCGGCACCACCAGACTGATAGGGCGGTAGTGCTTTTGGAGAGTCCGTCCCAGGGCGATGAAGTGGTCAGGCGACCAGCGCTTGATGGCCATCCCGGCATCGGCATAGAGGCCAATACGCGGACGGGGAAGATGGCTCAATTGGGCTTGAACGGCAGCCTGTTCGGCGGCAGTGAGATAGATCCGAGGATGCTGCTGGGTGTGCAGGGTATCCAGCCCAATCAAACCCTCCTGGTAAAGGATTTGCAGGAAGCGATCGCTCACCCGCTGGTCATCGGGAGGATGCCGCCACAGATTGGTCACCACCTGAGACGCAGAACTTTGGGCCACCAAATCAGCAATGCCATCATAGGTGGTATCTGTAACAATCAAATCGTAGGAACCCGTAGGGGTTATGCCCCCACCCTGGGAATTAGCAGAATTACCCTTCACCCCATCATCCAACACCCCCAATGACTGAGACTGCTGAAGCACCCGCTTAACCGCCTGACGGGCGCTACCTGCCGGAACTTGAATCACCCGGTCAATCAGGGGATGGTGGCGCAGCAAATCGCCCCCTGGGGCAAAGGTAAGCACCGTCAGGGTGGCTTGGGGATGGGAGATGGCGATCGCCTGCATGGCGGGCAGGGCAATTAGCACGTCTCCCAATCCCCCCAGTAGTTCAATAAACAGAATTCGGGAAAGGGACGCCACAGGATTAATTCCGGCTAATCAATTTGCAGAAGCGGCTTTCCTCGCCACTTTTCAATTCTTCTTGGTAGATCATGGCTAACTGGCTCTCTTCAAACTTGTCAAAGAAAGCATCCCATTCAATGCGCTCCAGGGAATCCTCACCGCTGTAGCCGGGAAAGTCGATGCGCAGTAAACCCGGTTCGCCGTCGTCTTTGGTACTTTTCACCGTGGCGGGAAAGCCGCCCCGCGACTCGACCCACTGCTTGATTTCGTCGTGATTGGTGGTTTGTTTGGTGCCTGCATCGGCCATGATGGTGCCTCATAAAGTGCGTAACAATTTCCTTCAAATTTTCGGAAAACAAAAGAAAACCGGCATCCTTCCCAGGAAATATCACCCTGATTGACTGACAAAACTTCCCAAAACCCAGTCCCTTCAAAGGGTCAGGTCACCTGACCCCTACAATGTCCGAAATCCTGTAGGGGCGAGGTTTCCTCGTCCAATGCAAGATCTTTTGTCAGTCAATCAGAATATCACCTGTAGGGGCGAAGCATTTCGTAGGAACCTCCGGGGCTTTTCCGGAACGTGTTGCCGAAATGCTTCGCCCCCACGGAACGTTGAATTTATTTGGTTTTTGGCCTGAAATCAATGAATCAAATCGACGGCAAATTCGGCGCATTTTTGGGAGCGATCGGGCAACGTGGTGGGCAGCTCCTGATGGTAGGCCCCCGATGGCAGTAGACCACACCCTCCATATCGGGCCATCAGCCGATGCTGCACCAGCACATCCTCGCCGCAAGCATTGGCGGGCACCTCCTTCCAGAAGCTAAAGCCACCCATCTCCAGCAGCTTGGCCCGATCAAACAAAACACAGCCGCTAATCCAGTTGATGTGGTAAAGCTGGGGCGCATCCGGAGCCAGCCCGAGCCGCTGCTGGATGTGGTAGGGATTGGCCGCATTGTGGAGTTGCCAGCGCTCCCACTCAGGCGTGTGCGATCGCACCACTTCCGGCTGCACGGGGGTTTTCCAGAATTGCAAAGGTGCCTGCTCCTCGGTGCGGATATCTTCGACAAAGCTGAGGCCAATCACGGGATTGCCGATGAAGCCGCACTGCTCCCGCTCTAGAGCAGTTAGCAGGGTTTGCAGTACCCAGGGTTCCAGAAGAATATCATCGTCGAGAAACAGCACATAGGGGGCGGTGGCCTGGGATAGCAGGAACTGGCGCTGTTCGGCAATGCCTTGGCGGGGTAGATGCTTGTGGATTTGGAGGGGGTGATGGTGCGATCGCAACACCCTACCTACGGCCTGAATTTCCCCGATTTCGGCCACATCACAGGTATCACTTTGATCGGAAACAACGATACGAAAGTCTTTACAGGTCTGGGCGCAGAGGCCGGTGAGGGTGACGGCTAAAGCCGTTGGGCGGTTGTAGGTGGGGATGAGGATGTCGGTGAGGGGCATGGGTTGGTGGGTTAGTGGGTTGGTGGGGATGCGGCTAAAACGGGGGTGTTTGTTTCCGTTAATAAATCCTGGATGGCGGCGACGACCTGGTCGGGGGTGACGCGCTCCAGGCAGTGGTGGTGGCCTTCGGGGCAGATGCTGCGGTAGCAGACGCGGCAGGGGACGTCGTGAAAGAGCACCCGCTGGGGCACCTGCCAGGGAGTGTGCTGCAAGTTGGTCAAAGCGTAAAGATCCACTACGGGGGTACCCAGGGCAGCGGCCAGGTGAACCGGGCCTGTGTTGTTGGAGAGCAGCAGGGGGGCGGCTTCCAACAGGGCGATCAGATCTGCCACGTCGAGCTGGCCCGCCAGGGAGATGGAGGGAGCCTGCATCTGCTGCTGAATGGATGCCACCAGCTCCCGCTCGGCGGCAGTGCCGGTGAACACGATCGCCATGCCCTGCGCCTGGAGCGATCGCCCCACTTCAGCAAAACCTTCTGGAGAGTAGCGGCGGGAAGGGGCAGTGGCTCCGGGGTGGATGACGAGCCAGGGGCGATCGCCCGTCAGTCCCAGTTCTCGTAACCGCAGGGCCATGCGGCACTGGGCCACGGGGGAGGTGGTCACCGTCAGTCGGGTGTCTCCCTGGGCACGGGCACCGATGCTGGCCACCAGGTCGAGCTGGCGCTGGACTTCGTGGCGAGTGAACTGGTCTGGCTCTGGGTCGCGGATGGTGTGGGTGAGGAGCTGATAGGGATTTTCCCGACAGTGGGCCAGCCGCAGGGGAATGTCTGCCAGGTAGCACATGAAGGCCGACGGCAGGGGGTTCTGGCTGTAGACGGTGAAAATGATGGCGGCATCGAACTGGCGATCGCGCAATTCTTTTACCATGTCAAATTCTGGCTGGCTGCTCTGCCGGGGGGCGGTGGCCTTGAGCCAGGGGGCATCGTAGACCATCACGTCGTCGATCATAGGCAGGTAGGGGGCGATGGCGGCCCCGGCCACGGAGGTCATCAGCGTCAGGTGGCGCTGGGGGCGATCGGCCTTGAGGGCTTTGAGGGCGGGGGTGGTCATCACCATGTCTCCCAGGCTGTCGAGGCGAATGCAGAGGATGCGCTCCGCTGCGGCCCAGTCGGCCTGCCAGGTGGGGTCGGTGGTGATGGGGATGGTTTGAGTGAGGGTTGGGAGGTTGGGGTTTGTCATGGGTCGGTGTTTGAGAAGCGGTGGTTGGGATGTAAGGAGTTTTCTACTAGGAATAATTTCCCCCGTTTAGGATCATGGATTTAATAAGGTGAAAAATAAGGTGAAATTCCTGGGGTAGGGGCATGGAATTCCATGCCCCTACAGGTCGGTTGGTAGGGGCAAACGGCCATTTGCCCTTACGGTGTTGATAAAATCATTTCTTAAAGATCTCCTATTTCAAGGGGCATTTAAGGGGGATTAAACCCTTCGCGAATCAAGCCAATACCCTCCACCATCCGCCTACCCCCTCCCGGCCCGAATGCACTGAATCAACCCCGTGGTGGACTGGTGCTCCACATAGGGCAAAATCACCACCTCGCCGCCTAGCTCCTCCACCAGGGGCGTTTCGGGGAGGGTTTGGCGGGTGTAGTCACCCCCTTTGGTGTAGACATCGGGACGGATCAGGCGAATCAGCTCGCGGGGGGACAAATCCCCAAAGGGCACCACGTAGTCCACACAGCCCAGCGCCGCCAGCACCCGCAGCCGATCCGCCAGGGGAGTGACGGGGCGAGCCTCGCCTTTCAGTTGACGAATGCTTTCATCCGTATTCACCCCGATGATCAGCACATCTCCCAAAGCGCTGGCCTGCTCCAGCCCGGTGACATGGCCCGAATGCAGCAGATCAAAGCAGCCGTTGGTGAAGACAATCTTTTGCCCCAGGCGGCGGTGCTGCTCCACCACGGAGAGGAGTTCCGCCTGGTCGCTGATACGCTTGTGGGTGGCCAGGAGCGATCGCCGCAAAACCAACGGCTGACAGCAGGTCGTGCCCACCTCGCGGGTTGTCACCGCAGTCGCCGTGGCGGCCAGGGAAGTGGCGGCATGGGGGTCGGCTCCGGCAGCCAGCGCCAGGGCCAACGTGGCCACATAGGTATCCCCTGCACCCGTGGCGTGGGAGCTGGGGGCGGGACGGGCGAGAGTGCGGGTGGGGGGGCGATCGCCCAGAAAAATCAGTGCCCCGTCCACGTCCAGCGTAACGGCCGCAAGCTGCGCCCCGGTCAGCGCCAGGATTTTCTGCCCCGCCTGGGTAATCTGGGCCACCCGTGCCGCTCCGGTCATCGGCGGGAGCTGGAGGAGGGCGATCGCCTCCCCGTAATTGGGCTTCACTGCCGTTACGCCCACCGCTGTGTAGTCCTGGAGGCGTTTGGCGTCGGCCACCATAACGCGGGGCTGCTCGGCCTGGAGCTGGGCCAGGGCGGCGATTACCCTGGGAGTGAGAATCCCGTAGCCGTAGTCGGAGATAATCACGGCGTCGCAGGTGGGGAAGCGCTGCTGAAGCCTCTCGATGAGCTGATTTTCCAGGTCGGGGGCGATCGCTCCCGTACTTCCCTGGTCAAAGCGCACCACCAGCTGATCTGCTGCCATCACCCGCTGCTTGGTGAGGGTGCGGCGGCTGGGGTGGACTTGTAGATCATCGAGCCGGACGCCCGGCTGGGTGAGGGCTTGCTGGAGGCGATCGCCCCCTTCATCCGCACCGATCACCGAGAGAAAGAAAGTCTCTCCCCCCAGGCTGGCCACGTTGGCGGCGGTGTTGGCCGCACCCCCCGGCACGTCCTGCACCCGCTCGATAT
>JBHJGR010000370.1:0-8592 GCA_050331615.1 Elainellaceae cyanobacterium | reverse complement strand
ATTGTTGTTTCCGTCCCCTTGCGGGGAAATGGTCGTGAAACATGCGGGAGGCAAAATCTATCGTTTTAGTTAAAAAACTTAAGTTTCCGTCCCCTTGCGGGGAAATGGGCGTGAAACAGATCTAATAGGTAAGAAGGTTTCATGATTACTAAGCGTCGTTTCCGTCCCCTTGCGGGGAAATGGTCGTGAAACTCCTAGCTGGCTGTAATGATCCAGACCCAGATCTCATCCCGATTGTTTCCGTCCCCTTGCGGGGAAATGGTCGTGAAACGCTGGCCTTGGAAACGTAGACCCTGAGCGGCTCCCTGGGCGGAAATCGACGCATGTCATTTTTGCCTGTCAATAAGCCCCGATTTGTTGTCAATAAGCAACTGAGTCGGAGGCTGAAAGCCTTGCCCAGACGGGCATCGACGCATGTCAACGAAGTTATGCGGTTTTCAAGGATCGGGGGATATGCGTCGATTTGACGCTGAGCTAATATTGACTTCCCTCTATGGAAAAGTCAACCCAGGGGCGGGGTGGCTTTACAAAAGGTGATATTCGGCGGCGGACGGGGTTTGGTCTGTAGCCTTAAGAGGAGCGGGATGGATGGGAGGCTGGACTAGAGTGTCTGCTCAAGCGAGAAAAGCCTGGTTGGTCAGGAATCCAGAATTCAGGAGTCAGAACTCGGGAGAGGATTGACTCCTGACTCCTGACTCCTGACTCCTGACTCCTGCTCTTAAAAAAAGCTTCCCCCATTAAGTTGACATCCCTGCGCTAGTGCTGGAGGCGACCAGCCCAGCCGAGAATCTGAATCAGGGCATCGCCGTCGGCCTGGAGGTCTTTTAGCTCATCGCGGCAGACCTGTTCGATGGTCTGGTAATAGCGGGCGGTGCTGCCGCTGCGGATTTCGCCATGCTGGGAGAGGGTGGCGAGGTAGTCAAACAGGCGATCGCCCGTCACGGTGCCCTCCCGGTTGCGCAGCCAGCACAGGTAGGCCACTACCTTCTTGAGTTCGTTGGCATCTGTTTTAGTACTGGAGAGCTTTTGGGCGATCGCCCTGGCGGCCTGCCAGTAGGCGGGCGTCATGGCAACGGTCATGACCGCACCTCCGGGTGCTGCAAGATTTGCTGGAGGCGGGCCAGTTGCCCAGAATGGATGAGACCCGTGGCGTGGGCTGCCTGGATGGCTTCTGCCACGATGCTTTCAGGGAGGTATTCGGTGGTTGCGTCATACTCCAGATAGCGGGATGACTGGAGGGTGCTGCCTGGGGCGATCGCCTGCCCAGCCAGAGCCACGGCCATGCTGCCCAGTCCTTTGCCTTTCCCGGCTCCCAGCTTCAGGGCAAAGCGATGGTCAGCGTCCTGACCCAGGGCCATGAGCAGCGCCCCCAGTTGGGCGAGGCTGAGGTTGGAGAAGCGCAGCGTGGTGGCAAATGCCGTGCCCTGGGGAGCCTGCTGGATGGGGCTGGGGGGTTTGTCGGGTTCGGGCTGGTGAGTATCGCTGGCGGACGGGGCGGTAGCGGTTGAATCTTGGTGGCGATAGAACTTGCGGCCCCTGCCTGCACTGGGTTCAAACATAGGGGGGAGGTGGCCCAGTTCGAGGGGGCGATCGCCCACGGCATCGGCAATTGAGACTAAGCCTTGAAACCCCATCGCACCAAATACCAGCTCTGCTGGCGTGAGGGAACCATTGCGTCTACCGCGCTGGGGCTTGCGGTCAAAAAAAATCCTCTCCTCGGCGCTCATGTGTTCGGGCTTCTTCTTGATTTTCTTCTCTACACCGAGCGCACTATTGGTAATCGTCTCATATACGGAGCGAATGCAGCCCTTAATGGACGTGCCCTGGAGGATGGGATGACCCTCCCGGTTCTGTCCCATCACCTTGAGGAGCGGCACAGAGGCTTCGCCCACATCACGGCCCATTGCAGTAATGCCCGCCGATATGAAAACGGGGGTAAGGGCGATGAGCTTCAGGGATAGGGAGCCGTGGTAGCGATCGGGGTGGAGGCGATCGTGCCCAATCAGACGTTCACGGGTTGGTAGATTGGCTGGAAATTCAATGAAGTCAAAGGCGCGATTGGCGTCCATTACTCCTCCTTGGTGGTTGCGGTTGCTTGATTGGGCGGCACCGTGAGGGCGATGAAGTGAACGATGTCGGTACTAGCATCGCGGAAATACCGCTGCTGGAGTCGCTTTTCCAGCCCTTTGGGATAGCGAAACAGATGGGGATATTGGGGGGTTTTGCGCTGGTGCAGCAGGACGGGGCGATCGTCGGTTTGCCAGTTTCGCTTAATTGGCATAAAGCCCATAGCGGCATCGGGAGAAGCCTGTCCCAGCCAGAGCAGGTCATAGCCCTGGCCCTTGGTTTTCCAGCGCAGCTCGGTGCTGGCATTGAAGATTTGGCCCTCTGGACTGAGGGCTGCCGGTAAGCCCCGCTGGATGCCGCTGACCTGGTGGAGCGATCGCAAGAAATAATAGGTTTCTGATGGGTCAAACCGCTGAATCAAGTCGTGCAGAGCCGCTTCAGATCCAACCGTTGCATATCCGACATAGCTCATCGTCCTGCTCCTTGGGGCTGCACTGCCACCTTCCAGTTTTTAACCGCCCGCCGAAACAGATCTTCGACGCCATACTGCTTCGGCCACTTCATCTCCACCCCAAAATCCATAAAAGCTGGTTTTGAATGAACCGGACAGCCACGCTGTTTATCCGGGTAGGGAAACTGATAGGGATTCCCCCGACCCAGGAATTCTCCGGCTCCCAGCAGGTCGTCCTGCTGCCAGGGGCCAGCATTGGGGTTTCCCAGCAAGTAAACTTTGTCGTCCTGCATCTCACAAGCCGGATACTGCACCACCGCAGAGTGATACTCCACGCTGACGTTTCCCAGTCCCCGCGATTTACCGAAGCCGATGGCAAACCAGCCGTCGTTCAAATCTCGCAGCACCAGCCCCAGCAGCCCCAACTGGGCCAGGGAGAAGTTTCTCAGGTGAATGCGGGTTTCAAACTTGCCGCTTGTACAGACCTGGTAGTTAAACAGGGCCGATGGTGAAGCCGACCCCAAAACCCGATCGATCGCCACCCCGTTACGTTCTTCAAGCAGCAGCGGCTCAGTGGAGTAGGCGTCTTCAATGCGAATGCGGCTAGCCAGTGACGTGTTGCCAAACATCTGCTCGGTGAAGCTAGAGGCGGCGTAGACATCAATGCCATCAGCATTACGACCATCTGGCTTTTTCTTAGGAATGTGCCTACTATCCTGTCCGGTTGAGTCATTGGCCCACACGCCTCGCGACCTGGAATTATCGCCCCCCACCGTCCGCACAATTCGCTCGGCATGGGCGCGAATGGCTCCCTTCAGGGAGCTACCGGGGAGGTAGATAGTTTTCTCGCCCTGGCGATAGGTTTCCACAAATTCCATATCGGCCTTAGTAGGGTCTGCCCCCTGACGTCCCGATTTAATCAAAATGGGGCCTTGGGGAATCAGGCTGAGGTGAATCGTACATTGATTAACCAGTTGTTTGTGCATGGCGATGTTGGCGACGCGGTAATTAACTTAGATGGTGACTAGGCAGTAACGGCTTCAGCACTGGTGCGAAGTTGGGTAATCAGCGCCGTCACCCAGGCGTTATGCAGTTCTTCGTTGTGGGTAATGTCCTCCCCCGGTAGGGTCTGGATGCTGCGGGTGGCAACTTGCTGGATGTAGCGCAGCACCCTTTCCCGGTCGATGTCCTGAGAGTTGGGCGATCGCATATCGTTCCACAGCATCTTTTCGACGTGCAGCTCCACCACGCCTAAACCGCGCGATCGCGCCCCACCCAGGGGAATTTGGCGAGTCTTGAACTGGTTAAGCCCCAGCAGCAGCAGCCCCAGTTCCCAGTTCTCAGCATTTTCCAGCACCGCAGCAAACTGGAACGGTGTTCCGGCAGGTACAACCTGAAATTCATAGAGCTTGCCGCCGCTGGCCGTTTCCGTGTCACGGTCAATGGCCACGCCGTTGCGCTCCTGATACTGTCCAAACCAGAAGTCTGGCAGCACAGTGAGGTCGGAGATTTGCAGCTTGCCCGCCAGCCAGGGGGTGCCGAAGATTTGGGACACCAGATCGGTGATGTCGAGCAGTGCCGTGGTCAGGCGAGCATCGTCATCCTGGTTGCGGTCATCATCCTTGATTCGCCGCACTCTGTCGTTCATTTCCCGCTCGGTTAGGGAGGACGGATCTTTGGCCAGGTCGGGATGAACGGCCCGGACGAAGCTTTCCAGGCGCGATCGCAGCGCTCCTTTGAAGCTGGCTCCAGGAATGATGGGACGATTCAGCACGTCCTTGATTACCGGCAAATCGACACTCAAGGGATCGGTCGAGCGTCCGGCACTGATGCGGAGCGCAGTCACGGTGGTCAGAGTGCCCGTAAGATCCAGGCGATTTTTGAAGATTTCAAACATGGCTCTTTTATCGCACTCCTTCTTTGCGTTCTACATGGTCGTGGGTGCCGTAATAGCGCAGCTCCAGCCCGTCAGCCATAGTGCGGCAGCTAATTCGCAGACTCCGATTGACCCGGAAGTGGTCGATGCCGTTGGAGCCTTTGTATGGACTGTAGTCAAATGAGCGGAGCGACGAGCGGGTGTCCATCCCCGATTCCAGAAGTTTGCACGAAACCCCAGCCAAATCCTGCTGGAGTTCGGCTCGCTGGCCTGGGTCTTTGATGCGGTTGTAGTCGGCCCGAAACGTATCGGTATAGATGAGTTTGGGAAACGGCAGCAGATCTTGAGACAGCAGTTGGGTTTTGGCTTCATCCCAGGTGAGCAGCCCCCAGGTGGAAAGTACTTTTTTGTCTCCGCAATCTCCAATCATGGCTTCAGGGATCCCCTCCACCTCCTGGCTCGTCAGCCCCGCACCTGCCCCCATGAGGGCAAGGGCAATCACATGCGGTTCAAGCAGCCTGGTATTGACTTCGATGGGCAAGCGGGGAATGGTGATCAGTTCCGAGTCTTTCCCCTCGAAAATATAGAGAATCGCATAAGCGTAGAACATGCCGATGGTATTCATATACCCTTGCAGGCTTTTGAAACTGCCGACCAGGTTGAAGTAGATTTTGTAGCTATCTCGTAGTGGTTTGATATTTTTTTGCAGCCAGACGATCAGATCATCAATGCCTTCTGCAAAGGATTGGGTCTTTGCGGTGGATAACCCTGGCGGTACGTGGTGGTCTACCTGCAAATGGCGCGATCGCAAAAACTCCTCAACCACGCCCATTGTGGTTTGCCCCTGGAGGGTATCCGTAGCGACCAAAAAATGCAGGTCTTGCTTTCCCTGGCTCAGATCTTCGTCGTATAGGCCATAGATGCCGTTTAGCTCGGCACTGAGATCGCGGATTCTAGTGATTTCCGCGTTCGCCAATTCTTCACGGGCGCGTTCTTTGAGGGTGTGAATGATGGCTTTGACCGACTCCGGCGTTTCATCTTCAGTGTAGTTGGCATGGTCCCGGAGTTGTTTGCTCCAGCTCCGCTCATCTTCATTTTTGTGGTCTATCTGTTTGGTCAGCAGGCTGGTTCCCACCGTAGATACAACGATATTTGGCTGCTTTGAGTTTGATTGTTTCGACATTGAATGCACCTCCCGCTAACGTCGATTTTTTTGTAATGCTGCCTCACGTAAGGCCGTGTGCTCCCGCACCAGATAGCCCAGATAAAGCTGGGCCAGATTCAGATGCAAATCTGTTAATTCTCGCGATCGCGCCGCAGATACCAGGTATTTCTTGACCGGGTGCTCATCCGGCAAGGAGGAAGCGATATTGTTGAGGATGGTGTTGGCATCGGCTTCTAGCCCATCCAGGGCATCTATCAGTGCCTTACCGAATTTCTGGTTACCGTGAAGAGCTTTTAGAACCTTACCAATGTCTTCTGAACGGGCTGTTTGGTAGTCAATATAATTCTTGATGACTTCCAAAGAAGCCGTGCGATCCGTCGCGGTGACGAGCAGGTTTCGCAGAGGCGATCGCTTGTCTCCCTTCTCACCGATGCCGTAGTCCTTTGCCAACTGCTGCATTCGTTGAATAATGTCATCCAGTTGATAGCGCATCTCCCGCTCAATCAAGAGAATAAGCTGCTCCTTGAGTAAGGGATCCATCACAGGCGAACTGGGCTGATTCATACGGCATTCTCCCGAAAAATGGTGTGAAATTCATCGCAAATACGAACCTGACCAAAGCCTTCTGGGGTGCGATCGCCAATCCCCTGAATCTCTAAGCTGGCTAGCGCCTTGATCCACTGCTCGTCCTTCCAGAGGTCAGGTAGGCTAACGCTGAAAAAGAATACGGCTCCCCGGTTGGTGATTAGCTCCATTTCCTTCATCAGCCCCCAAGCCACATTCCAGCCAGTGCGGTAGTCGTAGCTGGCATAGGAGGCATGGAGCTGGAGGTCCTGAGCTGAAATGCCATGTCTCCCAAGGGCGTCCAGGAGCATCTCAGAAGAGACCACCATGGTGCGCTGCCAGTGGTCGGTGAGGACGGCATGGGACTGCAAATCAAGGGTGAAGTAGGTGCGATCGCCCAGTCCAGCTTCTCCGTTTTGGCCAATTATTGACCAGAGCTGCCAGCGCTCCTGTAGCTTAGTATTGAACGCTTCAAGCCGCTGGGGGAGGTCAGTTGCATCGTCCTTGATTGCAGCATTCATGTGGATGCGTCCCAGCCCTCTGGAGGTGCTGCCACCGATGCGGAAGGTCTCAGAGTTCCGGTTGATAAGGGCAACCAGCGAGTTTGCCAAATCGTCATCTTCTATCCAAATGTGGCTACGATAGGCAAAATATTCCCACTTCAGGTATTTTGCCTTCGTGTTGCGCAAAAACGACTCGTTGAGAGCCTCAATGCTGTAAAGCATTTCATCCTGGGCAGTGGCGCGACGGCGGTTGATGCCCACGCGGGTAAGGAATCGGGTGGTGGTGCTGTGGCTGCGGTAGCGATGAGCTGTATCTGGATCGCTCGTGTAGCTATAAAAGCCGCCAAAAGGTTCCACCCGCCCTTGATCATGGGGGCAACTGGGGTCATACAGGTGTCTGCACAACTCCGCACAGTAACGGTCAATCAGGGTATCAAACACCCCGCCCTTCTGCTCCGCATCGGGCTTTCCGTCGATTTTGAAACCGCCATTCTCCTTGGAGCTAAGGGCAGTAGCGGGCAGCACGCGGATGGCATCGGCAACCAGGGCTGACTCCTGGGCATTCAGGCGGGCGATCGCCGGATAAGCATTTTGAAAGATGGCTGCTTCGGCATCCAAAAACAGGGTCTGGAATTCGCCACCGTTTTGAGACAGGTCAGCGCCCTGGCGATTGGCCACCTGCAAGATTTGCGAGGCGATCGCCCCCCGAATGACGCTGCCGGGGATGTAGTTCTCGGCTTCGCTGACCGACCCGCCCGGTTTTTGTCGCCCAATGGCGAGGGGCGCTTTGGCGGTGATGATTAGTTCAATACAGTTCATGAGGTTTGCGATGTAGTAGGAGGGATTAGCGATGACCAATCAACTTGCTCAGGGGCATTCAGGGAAGGGCTTTGTCGCCAGTGCAGCCAGCCCAGCCCCCCTGATTTGCCGCCCCCCAGGGCACGAATATGGGCGATCGCCGTTAGCAGCAGTGGTTCGGCGTGGGGCGGACAGTGCCGCAGCAGGTGAATCTCACCCTCAAATGGCAGCCCTGCTCCCATTGGTGACGTTTCCAGGTAAAACAGCTTTTGGTCTTCGGCAGTTTTCCGAGCACGGTTGATGGACACACCGGGACGAATCACCTCCGGCAACTCGTCTTTGCTGAAAGGGCAAATCAGGTCATCGACGACGATTCTGGAGGGCAGGATGGGATCGCCAAAGATTTGCGACACCCAGCAGTGATAGCCAGGATAGCCAGGGACTCGGTAATGCTCCCGTAGTGTCTGCGTCAGTTCCGTCTCCTCGTCCAGATAGAGCTTTTCGGCCAGCGGCGAATCTGGTATCCACCAGCCCAGGCTACGGGCCAGCTTCTCGCATTCGTGGCGCAGCCGTCCTTTGAGCTGGGAACCGGGAATGATCAGTTGTCCCTGGGTATTGCGGATAATGGGCTTGTCGCTGGTGGAACCCGTTGATCCGCCTGCCCCCACGCAGAGGGCGGTGTCGATCACAGCTTCCAGTGTCCAACTCAGGCGAATCGGGGTGGCCAGTTGACTTAGGGTAATCATGGGCGGGTGAGGGATTTACGGGGTTATCGAGACCGGGTGGCTGGTCGGCGGGATGGAGCGGGCGATCGCTGCGGCCCTGGGGCATCCGGGTCGGGAACAAAGGCAAACAAGTCCACCAGCTCGCGCCAGATGGTTTCATAGGTGCGATCGCCCCCACAGCGCCAGGGAGCGAGGGTGCCGCCGTTGCTCTGCGCCCAGCACCAGGCTTGGTCAAAGGCGGTGTCGAGAATGTCTCCCCTTTCTTTGAGGCGCGCACGGAAATAGCGGTAATTGAGCATGGCGGTCTTTTTCCCTTCCTCCAGCAAGCTACGAATCTGGTAGATTTGCGAGGGCGGGAATTTGGAGGCGCGCAGCGCCCTGGCCGTTTCCAGCAAGCCACCAATCTCATGCAGCGTGTAGGGGGCGCTGTAGAGCTTGAGGGT
>JBHJGR010000369.1:0-9058 GCA_050331615.1 Elainellaceae cyanobacterium | reverse complement strand
TCAACACGTAGATGGTTGACCCTACTAAGTCAAATGAACTACTTCAGTATATCATTGCTAACTGCGACTGAAGTCGCCTGAGCCGCTTTTCCACCCCGATCTAAAGAGACGGGGCTGCCAAGCTCCCATCTTCCCCCGTGCCGCTCTCTGGTGCAAAACCGCCGCCCCAGCAGGACCCGATTGTAGATGGAAATGCAGAGGGCTGGCACCAGCAAAGCGAGGGATATGATCAAAATAGACTGAAAATTCATAGTCAATGCACCGATCGCAGATGAATCTACAGGTTCGTGTTGTAGCGTTGACGCCATTTTGTATTTAGATTGTGCCTGGACTATTCGCGACGCAGAACCGGATATGCACGGACAGATTTTGGACAGCGCTTCATGCTTGTGTTGAGTATACGCCGTCGAGTCTCAGGGTATCCGCTCATCCTTAACAAAACATGAACAATTTGCCTAACTTACCACCTATAGCGTTCCGTTCTCGCGTTAGGGTAGAAGCGTGGAACTCCTGCGTCGTGGGGGTTCCACACTCAAACCTGATCCGTGGGGCCATACTGTCCCCCTGCGGTTTAACTTACATCAGGCGTAATTTTTGATTTCTGTACTTTGAGCAGCTCTCCTTCTCCTTCCCCCGAAACCCGTTTTCCATCCGGTGCCTACGGCCTCGCCATCCACACCACCACCCCCCAACTGGGGCTGGCGATCGCTGCCGACAAAGGCCCAATCCGCAGCCAGACCTGGGAACTGGGACGGGCCATGTCCACCCACCTCCACACTCATCTGACGGAGTTCCTCAAGCCCCAAGACTGGGCCGATCTGAGCTTTATCGCCGTCGCCAGAGGACCGGGAGGCTTTACCGGCACCCGGTTGGGGGTCGTCACTGCCCGCGTTCTGGCTCAGCAGCTCGACTGTCCTCTGTTTGCCGTTTCTACGCTGGCGGCGATCGCCTGGGCCACCGCCGCATCTGCCAAAGCTAGCGACATCGCTGTGCAGATGCCTGCCCGTCGGGGAGACGTGTTTGCCGCTATTTACGCCCTGTCTACCCAGCCGCCTTCTAGCTTGCCCCTGTGCCCCATTCTTGCTGATACGGTACTCACTGCTGAGGCGTGGCAACAGGCCCTCCAGGACTACTGCCGCCCCTACCATCTTGTTGTTGCCGAAGGGGGGTTGGGATACACGGCTCCCCATGTGCTGGAGCTGGCTCAGTTTGACTGGCGGCGGGGCGATCGCCCCCACTGGTCAGAGGCGCTACCTTACTATGGGCAAAGTCCTGTCTAGGTTTTTTTTGAAAAATTTCTTAGGCACTAAGAGTCCAGGCTGCGAGGGTCGAGGGCGTCTCGCAGGCCGTCCCCCAGCAGGTTAAACGACAGGACCGTCAGCACAATCAGCAGGGCTGGCGACCATACTAGCCACGGCTGGAGCACCAGAATAGACGCATTCGTCGCCAGGGACAGCATGTTGCCCCAGGAGGCGTCCGGCTGCTGGATACCTAGCCCGATAAAGCTGAGCACTGCCTCGGCGACGATAAAGCTGGGGATCGCCAGCGTCGCGGCAATGATGATGTAGGTCGCCGTCTGGGGCAGCACGTGGCGAATGATGATGTAGATGGGTCGCCCTCCCATGGCCTGCGTCGCTTGCACAAAGGCCCGCTGTTTAATGGAAAGCACCTGCCCCCGAATCACCCGCGCCAACCCCGCCCAGCTCACAAAGGAAGTAATCAGCACAATGAGAATGAACCGCTGGGAGCTGGTCAACCCTGCAGGGAGGACGCCCCCTAGAGTAATCAGCAGGTAAATCGTGGGGATGGTCATCAGCACTTCGACGACGCGCATCAGCACCGCATCCGTCGCGCCAGCAAAATAGCCCGACAGCCCTCCCACCAGCAGCCCCAGGGGAAAGGAGATGAGCACTCCGACTAGCCCAACGCTGAGGCTGACCCGACTGCCGTAGACTAAGCGACTGAACTGATCGCGGGCCTGCTCGTCGGTCCCCAGCAGGTTGAGCTTGCCCTTGCCAGTGGTGCCAATCAGGTGGAGATTGCCGGGAATGCCGGGGAGGATTTCCACTTCCCTAAACCCTGGCTCAGTGAGGGACCAGCGGCTGGGCAGCGGCAGACGGAGTTGCAGGAAGCGATACTCGTCGCCTTGCACAAACAGCCGAATCGGCGAGGGCTGGCTGTAGTCTACGTTGAGCTGCCGCTCGCCAGTTTCCAGCTCCACTGGTCCCTGGGTGGTGGGGTAGACGTGCGGCCCGATGAACTCACCCTGGGGCGATCGCCAGTAGATCTGCGTCGGCGGCAACAGGGAGCCGTCGGTCTGGGAGACAAAGGGGTCGTAGGGGGCCACCAGCTCGGCGGCGATCGCCACCAGATACAGCATCAGCAGGATAACCCCACCGATCTGGGCCAGGGAATTCTTCCGTAGGGTCTGCCACCAGTCCATAGGTTTCTAGCTCTAAACGAGGGATAGAAGTCGCGCATTCCCTTGATATTATCGAATATTGAAGGGTTCGGGAACCGGATAAAACCCTTGGCTTTAGACACGGGGATACAGATGGTTCCCGCGCTGGGCGAAGTCTAGCAGTCTGCCCAGTGCGGTACAATAGAACTGGTTTGAATCCCCAGGGTGGGTGGAAGCATCCAAGTCAGTCTCCTCGAACCCGAAAGCAGAGTCCAGTCTGCAACCAGAGGCGCGAAAAACCTCTCTAAAAACGTATGGACTCGACAGAGTACCGCACCATCAGCGACTGTTAGTTTCAGATCCGAAATGCTGTACGGCGGGGCACGCCGAAACAGGGTAAAAAAACGCTTGGGGACACTTTTCCCGCTGGGGCTGACTGCCCAATATCTAGATAGTTTGACCATTCTGGTGCGGCTATTTGGTGAGGGGTTGCGGAGTCTGAGATAAAACTCTCAGATCAGTTTTAAGGATGGTGGATGAGCCAAGAATCCCCTAGCTTTTAGCTATGGGGAGTGTCAACTCGTCAGCCACTCTATCAAACCCCTCTCCCATCTCGCTACTGTGGCAGACCACGGGGCGAAGCGACGCCAACTATTCTCATCGTTTGACCGGTATAGCATTACGCTTTCACGTTAAGACATTCAAGAGGTGTGGAACCTCCGCGTCGCGGGGGTTCCATACTCAAACCTTAGCCCGTAGGGCTATAAGACTGTTTTGTGAGCTTGTCCGGAGCCATCCTCGACGGGGGGAACAATGTAGAAGGGCCAGACAAGCTTCGGCTCTGACGGGCTCGCCCCAGGAATTTTACCTTATCAAATCCGCATTCCTCAATATAAAGCAATGGCCAACATCGACTTGCTCGTGGTGCTCCAGCGGGGCGTTGATGCCTGGAACGAGTGGCGACAGACTCACCTGGCTAAACCCGGAGCCAAGCCAGACTTCAGCGGCGCGAATCTGGCAGGGTTCAATCTTCAAGGGGCGGACCTCCGGCGAGCCGTTTTCAAAGATGCTAATTTGAGTCGGGCTAAACTGGATGGCGTGAATCTTAATGACGCCGATTTTCGAGATGCGTGCCTCTCTGAAGCCAGCCTGCAAAATGCCACAATGCAGTCGGCTGACCTGCGACGGGCCGATTTAAGCCGAGTCAATTTTCACGCCGCTGATTTAAGCCGCTGCAGCTTCCTGGAGACGATTCTTACCCACGCCCGTCTCACCGCCGCCAATTTGGTGCAGGCAGATTTGCGCCGCCTCAGTCTTCAGGGGATTGATTTTCATGGAGCGTCTTTGCGTAAAGCTAATTTTAGCTACAGCAACCTGGCCCTGGCCGATTTGCGCAAAACCGACTGTCGGGGGGCAAACTTCAAGCAGGTGAATTTTTGCGGAGCCGACCTCAGCCGCGCCAACCTGGGGGGCACCAACTTAAGGGGCGGCAACCTGCGTCAGGTTTATGCCTATTCCACTAATCTGCGGGGCAGTATTCTGCGGGAGGCTGATCTGACTGAGGCCGATTTTGAAGGGGCAGAAATGAGCAACACCGATTTGATTGACGCCATTTTAGAAGGCACCAATCTTACCCTCGTAAATCTGGATGAGAGACTTAACCCCTAGCGGTACTAGTGGGTCACTTGGCACAGACGTTGATTGCCCTCATCCCCCAGCCCCTTCTCCCAACTTGGGCGAAGGGGAGCCGGAACTTATCGCCAGTTTCAAAGCCCCTCTCCCAGATCGGCAGAGGGGTTTGGGGTGAGGGCGAAATGGCTGGGAGCAAAGCAAATGACCCACTAGGACACTCAAGAGGTCTGAAACCCCCGCGCTGCGGCAGTTCCAGACTCAAACCTGAGCCTGTAGGGCTATAATAGTGATTCATGTCACTTCGATGGGATGCCTATGTCTGCCGCCACCTCTGCCTGTTCTGCTGCTGATATCGCCAGAGAAGGCTTGAAGCCCGATGAGTACGACGAAATTGTGCGGCGGCTGGGGCGTCACCCCAATCGGGCCGAGCTGGGCATGTTTGGCGTCATGTGGTCAGAGCACTGCTGCTACAAGAACTCGCGCCCGTTGCTGAAGCAGTTCCCGACTAAGGGCGATCGCATCCTTGTTGGCCCTGGAGAAAATGCCGGAGTGATTGATGCGGGAGACGGCATTCGGGTTGCTTTCAAAATTGAGTCCCATAACCACCCGTCGGCTGTGGAACCGTTTCAAGGGGCGGCGACAGGGGTGGGCGGCATTCTGCGAGATATTTTTACCATGGGTGCCCGCCCCATTGCTACCTTGAATTCCCTCCGCTTTGGGCTGCTAGAGTCTCCCCGCACTCGGCAACTGTTTAGTGGCGTTGTAGCGGGTATTGCCCACTACGGCAACTGCGTCGGTGTCCCCACCGTTGGCGGCGAGGTGTTTTTTGATGCGGCCTACGCGGGTAATCCCCTGGTTAACGCGATGGCCATTGGACTGATGGAAACCCCTGAAATCGTCACATCAGGAGCCTCCGGTGTCGGTAACCCCGTTCTCTACGTCGGCTCTACCACAGGGCGTGACGGCATGGGGGGAGCCAGCTTTGCCAGCGCAGAACTCAGTGATCAATCTGTAGACAATCGCCCTGCCGTACAGGTGGGAGACCCCTTCCTGGAAAAGTCCCTAATTGAAGCCTGTCTGGAGGCTTTTAAGACGGGGGCAGTGGTAGCAGCTCAGGACATGGGGGCAGCCGGTATTACCTGCTCCACCTCGGAAATGGCGGCTAAAGGCGGGGTAGGGATCGAGCTCGACCTGGATAAAATTCCGGTCCGCGAAACGGGTATGGTGCCCTACGAGTATCTCTTGTCGGAGTCCCAGGAGCGCATGCTGTTCGTCGCGCAAAAGGGGCGCGAGCAGGAGCTGGTCGATATTTTTCACCGCTGGGGGCTACATGCCGTAGTAGCCGGTACGGTGATTAGCGAGCCGATTGTGCGCATTTTGTTTAAGGAGGCGGTGGCAGCGGAGGTACCCGCCAGTGCCTTGGCGGACAATACGCCCATCTACCACCGCGAGGTGCTGGCCGAACCGCCTGCCTACGCCCAGTGTGCTTGGGCCTGGACGGAGGCCGAGCTACCGCCTGCCACTTATGACGGCATTCAGGTCAACGGTGCCTCCCGCCGCTGGACCGACGTTCTTTTAACCCTGCTAGACGTACCGACCCTTGCGGCCAAACGGTGGATCTACCGCCAGTACGATCACCAGGTGCAGAATAATACGGTGATTGTCCCTGGAGGAGCCGATGCTGCCGTCCTGCGGTTACGCCCCCAGGAACCTTCTACGCCATCGCCGGCAACTGCTCCCTTCTTCAAGGGGTTAGCGGCTACGGTGGACTGCAACGCCCGCTATGTCTACCTCAACCCCTACGAAGGGGCCAAAATGGCGGTGGCTGAGGCGGCCCGCAACCTGAGCTGCGTTGGGGCAGCGCCGCTGGCGATTACCGATAACTTAAACTTTGGCAGCCCCGAAAAGCCGACTGGCTACTGGCAACTGGCGGAAGCCTGCCGCGGGCTGGCCGATGCCTGCCGCGAGTTTGCCACTCCGGTTACTGGAGGCAACGTGTCGCTTTACAACGAAACCCTAGACGCAGCCGGGAATCCTCGGCCCATCTATCCAACGCCCGTCGTTGGCATGGTGGGGCTGGTAGCCGACATCAGGCGCACCTGCGGTCAGGGGTGGCGATCGCCCACAGACACTATCTACCTGCTGGGCCTGGGAGTGGCAACGGGTCAGGCAAGTGAATACTTAACCCTGGGCGGTTCCGAATACCTAAATACTATTCACAACACTGTGGCCGGACAGCCCCCCGTCGTCAATAGCGATTTAGAGCGGCGGGTGCAGGCGGCTTGTCGAGAGGGCATCCAGGCGGGCTGGGTGCGCTCAGCCCATGACTGTGCGGAAGGCGGTTTGGCGATCGCCCTGGCGGAGTGCTGCCTGAGCGGCGAGCTGGGCGCTGAAATTCACCTCCCCTTGGGGCGGGATATCTCCGATCGCTGGGATACTCTGCTGTTTGGGGAAGGGGGGGCGCGCATTCTGGTCTCGGTTGCGCCTGATCACGTCACCGCTTGGGAAAGTCACCTGCAGGAGCGGCTGGGCGATCGCTGGCAATGCCTGGGAGAGGTGCGGACAGCTACCTATGGACTGCGGGTTCTCACTGCTGACGCATACCCGGTGATTGACGTTAGCATGAAAGAGATAGGCGATCGCTGGTTGACCGCAATCGAGCGGCGGATGACGCTTTAACTTGGGCGTTAACTTGGGCGTTAATTTGGGCGTAATGTTTGTAAGTAAAACTGGCCGAGGGCGCTCCCCTGACGACTTGGCTGAAACACCCGCCAATATTATCATAATTCCTTCTTAATACTTATTTGGCTTCACTAACCGGCTGATGCCTGCTCTAGACGTGCTTTCGTCGGTGAAAAACCGTTGATAGACAATCATTCTGTGCGATCGCTGGTAATGTTACTCATCGTTACGTTACTGTTAATAGGGGCGATAGTTTAACAAATGCTTAAGCTGCTGAGCGCTGTCTGTCCACTATTTTTAGAACCTATCCGAAAACCCCTATCGGGGCTGTTCAAAAGCTCTGGCGAGTTTTCGGATGGGCATTTAGGCCATTTGTTTTTAGATAACCACTGTTATTGAGGAGTTGCGTTTTCGCATGATGACCAACGTCACCGAGCTGCCGTTTTCCGAATCGCCCCCGCCTGCCCCCGCCCCTGAGAAGCCGTTATCCCATCCCGACAAGCCTGAGGAAGCCTGTGGCGTCTTTGGCATCTACGCACCTGGTGAAGAAGTCGCCAAGCTAACCTACTTTGGCCTATACGCCCTGCAGCACCGGGGACAGGAGGCAGCTGGTATTGCCACCTTCGATGGAGATGGTCATCACATTCATCTCCATAAAAACTCGGGATTAGTTTCCCAGGTGTTTAACGAAAGCATTCTGCAGCAGCTAACGGGCTATCTGGCTATTGGGCATACCCGCTACTCCACGACAGGAGCCAGTCGCGTCATTAATGCCCAACCGGTGGTTGTGGAAACTCGGCTGGGGCCAGTGGCGATCGCCCACAACGGCAACCTGGTTAACGCCTATGAACTGCGGGAAGAGCTGAAGCAAGCAGACTTTAATCCGGTGACGACCACCGATACCGAAATGATTGCCCTGGCGATCGCCGAAGGCGTCAATGGCGGCCAAGACTGGTGGGAAGGAGCCATCAGTGCCTTTCAGCGCTGCCAGGGGGCATTCAGTTTGGCGATCGGCACCCCCAATGGCCTAATGGGCACCCGCGACCCCAACGGCATTCGACCCCTGGTGATCGGCGCACTGGAGCGAGACCCGGCTGGATCACCCAAGCGCTATGTCTTGGCTTCCGAAACCTGTGCCCTGGACATCATCGGGGCTGACTACGTACGCGATGTGGAACCCGGCGAAATGGTCTGGATTACGGAGGATGGCCTGTCTTCATTTTACTGGGCCAAGCCCCAGCGCAAGCTCTGCGTGTTTGAAATGATCTACTTTTCCCGCCCCGACAGCATCGTTAACCACGAAAGCCTCTACAGCTACCGCAAGCGCATTGGCAAGCGGCTTGCCATCGAAGCGCCGGTGAATGTCGATATGGTCATGGGAGTGCCAGATTCCGGTATTCCCGCCGCTATTGGCTACTCCGAGCAGTCCGGTATTCCCTACGCAGAAGGGCTGATCAAGAATCGCTATGTGGGGCGCACCTTTATCCAGCCGACCCAGAGCATGCGGGAAGCGGGTATTCGCATGAAGCTCAATCCCCTTAAGGACGTTCTCGCGGGCAAGCGAGTCGTAATTGTGGATGATTCCATCGTGCGAGGCACTACCAGCGGCAAAATTGTCCGCGCCCTGCGAGATGCAGGAGCCACCGAGGTGCATATGCGCATCTCCTCTCCGCCGGTGACCCATCCCTGCTTTTACGGTATTGATACCGACAACCAAGATCAGCTCATCGCCGCCACCCAGTCGGTGCAGGAAATTGCTGACCATATCGGGGTTGACTCTCTGGCTTACCTCAGTTGGGCAGGGATGCTGGACGCTACCCAGGAAGACCGAGACCAGTTTTGCTCTGCCTGCTTTACTGGAGATTACCCCATTCCTGTCTCGGAGCGGGTGCAGCGCTCTAAGCTCATGCTGGAGCAGAAGCGTCCCCAGCCGGCGGCGGTCTAGTCCAGCGTCACGGTTAAAAATTTAGGGTAAATCCCTCAGGGATTTACCCTAAAAATTGGCGTTGACAGACCACCGAAAATCGGGGTTTGTAAGGGGTGGTCGGGGAGCCGCTGGCTTCAGACATGGGGAGGAACGACCACCCCTTACATAGACAGTCGAGCGCGTCAGCGAGTCATTTGTGATCTGCACCCCATTTCTGGTTTTCAATGTATTGCCTAACGATGGCGACAGGGGCACCCCCAACCGTTGCAACAAAATAGCTGTGTTGCTTTTATAGTTCCTTTGTCCCATTCGTGATAATGTAGTAGGAATTGCAAAAGATGTTTGGTCGTTCAGTGGGTAAGCGTGCCCCTGGAATGTTTGTCGAACGGCTGCGGCAAAAAGCTGAAAATGCTGGC
>JBHJGR010000368.1:0-2221 GCA_050331615.1 Elainellaceae cyanobacterium | reverse complement strand
ACGGCACTGACCCAGCCCAGTCCCGTCGCCGCCGCTGGTCTCAACCCCCATCGGGTCGTCCTGGTCAGCACCACCGATCGGGCAGCGGGTGTGCGCCGTGCCATCGAGTTGCTCCAGCCCCCTAGTTTTCAGGGCAAGCGGGTGTTCATCAAGCCCAACTACAACACAGGCGACCCGGCTCCCGCTGCTACCGACCCCGCCGTCCTCGAAGCTCTGGTACAGGAAATCCAGGGAGCAGGAGCCAGTGCCATCACCGTGGGCGATCGCTCCGGGATGGCCAATACCCGCAGCGCCATGCAGCAGATGCAGGTGTTTGCCCTGGCCGAGCGCTATGGCTTCACCCCGATGGTCTTCGACGAGCTGGGTCGCGATGGCTGGCAGTACTTTTCGGGAGAGGGGACGAACTGGTCGCGGGGGTTTGCGATCGCCCAACCCGTGCTGTCAGCCGATGCCATTGTCAACGCCTGCTGCCTGAAGACCCACCGCTTTGGCGGACACTTCACCCTGTCGCTCAAGAACACCATCGGCATGGTCGCCCGTCGCGTACCGGGGGATGGACACGACTACATGCGGGAACTGCACCGCTCAGCCAACCAGCGGCTGATGATTGCCGAGGTCAACCGCACCTATCGCCCTGCCCTCAATTTGATTGATGGAGTAGATGCCTTTGTCGGCGGTGGGCCAGAGCAGGGGCAAAAAGTCAGGGCTGGGGTGATGCTGGCCAGCACCGATCGCATCGCCATCGATGCCGTGGGCATCGCCATCCTGCGAATGCTGGGCACCACCCCAGAAGTCTCCAGCGGTTCCATCTGGAGTCAGGCCCAGATCCGTCGTGCCGCCGATTTGGGACTGGGAGCCACTAGCCCTGAGCAGATCGAGCTGGTGACGGCGGATAGTGCCAGTGCCCAGATGGGCGATCGCCTGCGTCCGTTTCTCACGTGAAGTAACGGCTTGAAGAGTTGACGCTTCTCTGTCAATTCCGCGTCAATTGACAAGCGAATGAGGGGAGAGAGCGGTTTTGGGCAGGTCAGCGTCACCCAAAATCTAGCTCCATACTTAGTTTACTATGAGACACTGATTGTGATGGGCGATCGCTGCTGCGCCTGTGTCCTGAGCGATCGCCGATAAAAAAGCGGATGGGTAAAATGGGGGTGATTTTGGAAGGATGGGGCTATGGTTTCTGCGAAGCTGTCGCTGGCGGATTACTTGGATCTGGATGCTGAATATGAGGGACGGCAGGAGTTTGTCGATGGGGAGATCATTGAGATGCCGCCGGAGAGCCCGCAGAATATTGTCATTGCCATGTTTTTGATGGCTCAGTTCTTTAAGATGCTTCCGTTTCATTGGGTGCGAACCAATACGGAAATTGTCGTGGCCGGTCGGGTGAGAATGCCGGATCTGATGATTCTGGGAGATGCGTTATCGGCGGCGTTAGATCAAAGCAATCGCAGCACGATTACGATGGAGATGCCGGTGCCGCTGCTGGTGGTGGAGATCGTGTCGCCAGGGAAGGTGTATGAGGATAGGGATTATCGCTACAAGCGATCGGAGTATGGGGCACGAGGAATTCCGGAGTATTGGATTGTTGACCCGGAGCAGCAGAAGGTGTCGGTGTTGACGCTGGTGGATGGGTGGTATGAGGTGGAGGAATTGGTGGGCGAGGCTGAGATCCGCTCGACCCAGTTTGCGGAGCTAGCCTTAACTGCCGCACAGGTACTGAACCCTAAGGAGGCCAGTTAACTGATGAAAGCGTCTCATGCTGGTCTTCAATACCCGCTCCCTCAAGCAGCGCTCACTGAGTTTTGCCAACGGCACCATATCAATTGGCTAGCGGTGTTTGGCTCTGTGCTACGGGACGATTTTACGCCGGGGAGCGGTATTGACTTCTTGGTGGAATTCGAGCCGGGGCATGTTCCGCTGCCCGGAAGCCCTCACCCTAGCCCTCTTCCTTCGTGAGAGGGAACAGGAGCATTGGTTCGGCTCCCCTCGCCCTCTGGGAGAGGGGTTGGGGGTGAGGGAGAGGGGTTGGGGGTGAGGGCCACAAACTTTTGTCAGTCAATCAGGATGTGGACTTGGATGGTGTATGGCAAACGATTGTAGAAGATTTGCCACAACTTATTCCAGAAATTGAAAGAGCATTGCTAGATTCTAAACCTTAAAATAGCGGCTGAAGCAAACTTAAAGGAATTTGGAAGTTAGGCTCTACCGTGCTGGATGAGGG
>JBHJGR010000367.1:0-5615 GCA_050331615.1 Elainellaceae cyanobacterium | reverse complement strand
GTGAACAAAATTGCCTGTGGAGCCGAGGTAGCGGGGATATGGGAAACCATATCTAGCCAACTGGCGCTGAAGCAGGAAGTTCATGGGGCGACCCATGAAGCCCGCACTCTATCCGAAGGATGAGTGCCGGGAGAATGTCACCAAGTTCCGGGTCAATTTCGCCTGCGGAGTCAAATCACGGTCCATCCTGGGAACACTGGGGGCGGCATCGATGGCTGGCTTTTGCTGCCATCCCGCCTCCAACCGTTCAGGGTGCATCTTATGAATACAGTGATTGGCTATGTGATCGGCATTGCTTACATCGTCGGTTTGTTAATCACGGGCTGGGGCAGCGCTGATCTGATGAGCGTTGCAGTGAGGGCGATCGCCCCCATTCTCGCAGGCGTCGGGTTGGCCCTCGGTCTGCCCCGCCTGTGGCGGAAAGGTCCAAGGGCAGGCGTATGGGCGATCGCCGGATGCGTCGCTGCTCTCGCCAGCCTCTATCTACACCTGAGAATGCCCGTCGCGCCTCCCGTCAGCCTGCAAGAGGAACTGGCATCCCAGCTATCCCAAACACCTGAAGCCGTCTGTGTCTACGGCAAGATTCTCGACAATCCCCAACTTACCCGCAGTGGACGCTTTCGCTTCAATCTGAGGTCCGCCAAAGTCTATCCCACCGCCAATGCGGCTCAAGGCTGTGACGAGGCGTCCCTGTCCCAATCGTCTCCGAGTCTGCTGAGCCAGGACACTCTTTACGTCACCACCTCCCACTTTGAGTATCCTGTCCTCTTTCCCGGTATTGAGGTCGGCGTCAAAGGCAGGCTTTACACTCCCGACGCCGCCAAAAATCCAGGAGGCTTCGACTTCCAAGCTTATCTAGCACGTCAAGGCATCTTTGAAGGACTGGCGGGAGAAGGGGTTGAGTTCACAGATCCTGCTCAAACGCCGCCCGTTTCCTGGCGCATCCGTCGCCGCATCGTCCACGCCCTGGAAGCCAGATTGGGTACTCCCGCTGGCACCCTCCTGAGCGCCATGGTGCTGGGGCGGCGAGCGGTTGACTTGCCCTATGATCTGCGCGATGCCTTTACCCAAGCCGGACTGGCCCATACCCTGGCCGCCTCCGGTTTCCACGTCTCCCTGCTGTTGGGGCTGGTGCTGGCTTTGTCTGCCCGGCTGGCGGCTCGCGATCGCGTCGTCATCAGCAGCCTCACCCTATTGGCTTATGTCAGCATGACTGGCCTCCAGCCCTCCGTGATTCGTGCTGCCATCATGGGCTTAGCCGCCCTCACCGCCCCCCTACTGGACCGGAAAACTCGACCACTGGCGGTACTTCTCTGGGTAGCGGTGCTGATTCTCATTGCCAACCCCCTCTGGATTTGGGACCTGGGCTTTCAATTTAGCTTTCTGGCTACTCTGGGACTGATCGTAACCGTGCCAACCCTGGTCGAGAAGCTGGACTGGATGCCGCCAGCGATCGCCACCGTGATGGCCGTCCCCATTGCCGCCATCCTCTGGACGCTGCCCCTCCAGCTCTTCGTTTTCGGCGTGGTACCTCCCTACAGCCTGCTGCTCAACGTGTTAACCACACCCCTGATCACCCTGATTAGCTTAGGAGGTATGGTCAGTGCCGCTGTCGCCGCCCTCATTCCCAACCTGGGCGGACTGCTCGCAAGCCTGCTCTATTTCCCTATTCAACTGCTCATCGTCGTAGTGGCTGGATTTAATCGCTTACCCTACAGTTCTTTTGCGGCTGGCAGTCTTTCCTTGATACAGCTACTGTTGGTCTACAGCCTGTTTGGTCTGTTCTGGGTGCGGCGTGACTATCGTTTCCGGGTGCTAATGGGGGCGATCGCCTTTGGTATTGTCGTGATTCCCGGATGGTACCTGCAAACCTCCCGCCTCCGCCTCATGGTACTCGCCGCTAATCAAGACCCGGTGCTGATCATCCAGGATCGCGGCACCGTTGGCATGATTGGCTACGCCTCTGAATCGACCAACCAGTTCACCCTCCAGCCTTTTCTTAAACAGCAGGGCATCAACCAAATCGACTGGGCCGTGTCCCCCCACGGAGTCACGCCGAATGCCGCTGACTGGCATCCCACCCAGGAAGCGGTACCGATTCAGACCATTTATGCCCCGGCGATCGCCCCAGCAGCACCTCTCCCTCAAGCGAGTTCTCCCACCCATTCTCTTGAAGTCTCGTCTATCCAAGGCTCTGTCGCAAATGCTCCTACAATCCTTCCACTAAATCAGCAGCTTTCTCTGGGAAACGTTGCCGTCAGGCTACTCGCCACCCATCCCTTCATGCTACGTCTACAAATTGATGACCAGTCCTGGCTCATGGTAAACGCTACCAACACCCCAGCCACTTCATCCGCTGAGCCTTTCAATCCTGAAGAGATAGACTGCGGCATACTGTGGTGGTCAGGTGGCCGCCTCGACCCAAATCTCATGACAATGGTTCACCCACAGGTGGCGATCGCCTCAGCAAATACAGTTGATGCCGCAACCCAGGACTGGTTTCGCACTCAGCAAATTCCCCTCTTCATCACCGGCACCGATGGAGCAATTCAATGGACGGATAGGCAGGGCATTTCTTCAGCTCTTAACTCCACCGGGGATACGGCCTTGTAGAGTACGGCGAAATGGGCGATCGCCAAAATGCTTCGAGCGTAGGCAAATGTCCCCTTTACGTTTCAACTAATTATCAAATATACTGGTATACCTGACTTGTGCATAGCTTGAGCAAATACAGCCAAGCATTCGTATAGACGTGCCTCTGGAGAGGTGGCAGAGTGGTTGAATGCGGCAGACTCGAAATCTGTTTTAGGGTCAAACCTAACGGGGGTTCGAATCCCCCCCTCTCCGTCCAAACCCGCTTCCCGTGAAGATTTCCAACGATACCCTTGCCGCACTCAGCGCTCAAAATCTACGCTGAGTACAGGTGATTTAGGCCCTTTTTGGGGGAGAAATGGGGAGATGCGGGGGAGAAATTTGGAACTGGCACAATCAGATTTTAAGGAAAGCCTCCGTCAGGCCAACCGCAATCTGGAGAAGGTCGCGATTCGCGAAAAGGACAACCGCCTTTATGTGCGGGGGAGACATTTTCCCCCAAAGCCGGGGGAGACCGAATCGGGGCGCTGCGAAATCGCCCTGGGGGCATCGGCAACCCCAGCGGGGCTGAAGATCGCCTTCGTCAAAGCGAAAGATATTGACAACGCCCTTCTCTGGGGCAAGTTCGACTGGCTCCCTTACCTCAAGGGCGACCAGAAGCCGCCGGAGGAAGTCGTCGAGTGGGTGAAGCGCTACGAAGCCCGCCACTGGCAACAAACTCCCCGCACCCCGACGAAAGAGAACTCGTACCACAAGAACTATCGGCTCATCTTCAATCGGCTTCCCCAGCAGGAACCGCTGACCTTCGAACTGCTGAGGGCGACGATTCTGAGCGAGACCGAGCCTGGTAGTCGCAACCGCAAAGGCTTCGCAATGGCTTACCGTAGACTGGCAGAATTTGCGGGATTCGAGACCGCTCTTTTGAAGGAACTCAGCCGCCTGGGGTCGGGGTACACCTCCAAGTCCGTGGAGCCGAGAGATTTGCCTCGCGACCAGGACATTTTGGACATTTGGGAGTCGATCAGGCTTCCCGCCTGGCAGTGGGTCATCTCGGTGCTGGCGGTTTACGGGCTGAGGCCCCACGAAATCTTCAAGATTCGCACGGACCGGATGGACGAAGACCCGCCGATTCTGGAGGTGGAGGAGCGGACGAAGACGGGATGGCGCATCGTCTATCCCAGCTATGGCGAGGGGTGGGAGGTGATGACGCCGGGGGAGGTGCTCTACCCGGAGATTCAGACCGAGGGGCGGAACAACAACCAGCTTGGCAACAAGGTTTCCCAGGAGTTTCGCGAGCAGCTGATTCCGTTTCCGCCCTACAACCTGCGCCATGCCTATGCGCAGCGGATGTACCGGCAGGGCTTCAGCGACAACTTCATCGCCCGGTCGATGGGGCATTCGGTGAGCGTCCAGCGCTCCATCTATCGGGCGTGGTGGGACCAGGACACCTTCGACGACGAATATCGGCGGGTCATGGCTCGTCAGGAAATGCCTTAATGTGGATCGCTGGCTCTATCTATTAATTGCAGTGGAAATTGACCCACGAGATGGGCAACGAAGCGAAGAACTGGCTTCTTGGCCCGAGGTGCTTCAATAAAGTTTGGTAGATCCGTGTCAATACTTAGTTGGATATCAAACACTGTCAACTGCTTTGGTACTTAGAGCAGTTCCCAAAACCAAACTTGTTGTTTTTCCCTCTGATGAATCGGATTGGGTCGGCGTCAATTTTTGGGGCGATCGCCCAAAACTATTAACAGCAGAAACTTGGTGAGCTGACGCTTGCTTGTCAATTTGTGGAATTGACACTCGACTGAAGAGGAGGAGTGCCTTTTGGCAGACGGGTTCCCCTTAAAGCTCAGCTCTGTACTTGGTTCGTTATGTAACAGAAACTGTGATGTGCGATCGCCCGAAGACTGATTCAGAGTTGGTCAGAATGCTCTCCTGGTTTGAGCATCTTACAAACTGCTGGATCGTCACTCAGACGGCAAAGAATTGACAGGGCTATGAGCGGAAGAAACCAGCTTTTTAACCTGAAGAACGTCAGTAAAGGTTTTGAAATCAAATTGACACTGAGTTCTGTATAAAACCCTGTCGACTGTTTTAACACTTAGAAAAATACCCGAAGCCAACCTTGGGAATTTTCGCAAAAACAAATCGGGTATGATCTGCGTCAAAGTGTCAGCGCGATCGCCAAAAAGCTTGTGATGCAATCGATCGAAGAGCTGACACTTCTCTGCCAATTCCGTGTCAATTGACAAGCGAATGAGGGGAAAGTGCGGCTTTGAGCAGGTCAGCGTCACCCAAAATCTAGCTCTACACTCAGTTTACTATGAAACACAGATTGTGAGGGGCGATCGCCCAAAAATTCATCCAAAATCGGCAGGACGCTCTCCTATCGCTGGAAATCCTGCGGAGCTGCTATTGGTTCTCGTCCCAGTGACAGAATATCTATCCCATAAGGATTTCAAAAAATTGACATCTCGATACTTTGCACTTATTTGGGGCGATCGCCCTGTGTATCTCACTTCCGAGTGATCGCCTCCGACTACAACAATCTGAGAGAGCCTTCAGCTCAATCATCACTGTTCAAGAAAAATAACAGGCTGCTCCGGAAAGTTCATTTCTCAATCGCCGCAATCAAAGCCAGGTCGCTCAACCAGATGCAAGCGGGGCAGTTCCTCTTTCCAAGTAGCCGAGCAAACGGGTGTGGCAGATGGTAACGGACAAGTGGGCAATACGCCTAAACAAGCAAAAGCACGGCTGGGTCTGCCGCGATCGCCCAGTCTCGGCAGAAACTGAGGTGAGAGTCCGGTCCTACTATTTATGTCAAATTGATAACCCGGACAGAACTACCCTGAAAAACTGGCCATTCTGCGCAGGAATCCGGAAGTAAGTGGGGAATACTGGAAGGTCGGAGATAGAACAGTAGGATTGCCCCTGTGCGAGTCATCACTATACCAGAGCCAGGTCAACTTGTGGATGTGCGCCAGAGCCGATTTGTGGTGACGGACGTACAGAAGACC
>JBHJGR010000366.1:0-11159 GCA_050331615.1 Elainellaceae cyanobacterium | reverse complement strand
TCCTAACCTCGCGATTAGGCATTCCTGCCCCACGCCACTGATCTAGGTCGAACCCCATGATTCTTCCCCCGACAGACCGACTTGACAGGCTGTTTCCAATTCCCAGAGTCCCTGGGTACAGCTTTACAGACGCTGCCTTTGGACTGCGAAGTTTTTACCCACCCCCAGTCCTTTGCCGCCAAGCAAAGGGTTCTGGATGGAACCCCCTAACTGCGGTTGTCAAGGTTCAAAACCGTTCTAGAACTTTGGAGGTCCCGGCAATGCCTGACTTTCACTCTCAATCTACGGGTGGCTAGACCATTTGTATTATGGCCTAAAGCTTTTGTGCTGGATGCACTTTACTCGACTGGAACCCAAAGATTGTGGGTCGATTTTTGGGGTATCGACCCGCTCAATCGACGCGGGGAGTCCCTGTATCCCGACGCTGACCTTTCAGGTACGGCGCGGGACTTATAGCTCCCCGAACCCCTCAAAAGTTAAATAAATCATCCGGACCTTATCTTTTTTGGAGCCTGGGGGATCTTCTTCTAGCGGAATTCCCCAGGTTTCCCACCAGGATGGGGCTAAACCTGCGTAAAATGCTGCCGAATTTTTAATGTAGCGCTACGCCTTCGCGTTAGGACGCTCAAGAGGTGTGGAACCTCCGCATCGCGAGGGTTCCACACTTACACCTTAGCCCGTAGGGCCATAACAGCAGTTTTTCAAAATTTTTTGCCTATGAACCTGCAACTGCCCCGCTTTCTGATTCCGCCATCGTTGCTCCGCTACACGCAGCAGCGCCAGGGCTTGCCCTACTCAAACTTGCTCTACTGGCTCAGTGCGCTAATTTTAGTGTTCGGTGTCGCGCGCTTGATCGAAAGTTGGAACCCAGAGCACGTCGCTCCTTGGATAGCAGTTGCTACCAAAGGCGTTGCTGTAGGCACTGCCTGGCTGACCATTCTGGTACTGGCATCCATCCTGCTGATCCTCCGGCGCAGTTCTATGGCGATCGCCCCATCCGACTCCGACATGAGCGACACGTTTGAACAGGCTGCCGTTGGCATCGCCCACCTGGGGCTGGAGGGGCAGTGGCTATGCGTGAATCAGCGGCTCTGTCATATTCTCGGCTACGGGCGAGCTGAACTGCTGCAGGACACGCTCCAGACCATCACCCATCCCGATGACAGGTCAGGGGAGGCGAGATTTAGGGCGCAAATCCTAGACGGTTTAGTCGACCATCACTCCCAGGAGCAGCGCTGCATTCGGGGAGACGGTCACTATATCTGGGTCAGCCTGACGTTGTCCCTAATGCGCTATCCATCAGGAGCGCCCCGATATTTCGTAGCAGTGGTGGAGGACATCAGCGATCGCAAACAGATGGAGGAAGCCCTGTTCAAACAGAAAGAGCTGGCCGAAACCACGCTGAAGTCCATCGGCGATGGCGTGATTACCACTGACGCAGACGGGCGCATTACCTACCTCAATCCCGTTGCTGAAGAGCTCACGGGCTGGAGGAATAGCGAAGCCATAGGGCAGGAACTACTGACCGTTTTCAAGATTGTCCATGAAATCACCCGTGAGCCAGCCATCAATCCCATTGAAATCGTGCTGCGGCGACGGCGCATCGTCACCCTGGCTAGTCACACCTTGCTAATCGCCAAAAGCGGTCATGAGTTTGCCATTGAAGACTCGGCGGCCCCCATCTTCGACCGGGCTGGTGCAATTATCGGCACCGTTCTGGTGTTTCGAGACGTTTCCCAATCGCGAGAAATGTCGCGTCAGCTCTCCTGGCAGGCCCAGCACGATGCCCTCACCGGACTGGTGAACCGCTGGCAGTTTGAGCAGGAGCTTACCCAGGCGATCGCGGAGGCCGTCAACGACAACCAGCGGCACAGCCTGTGCTACCTAGACCTGGACCAGTTCAAAATCGTCAACGACACCTGCGGCCATGTGGCAGGCGACGAGCTGCTGCGTCAGGTGGGCCGAATGCTGCAGCAAAATATTCGAGCGTCCGACCTGCTGGCCCGTCTGGGCGGCGATGAGTTCGGCATTCTGCTGTATAACTGCCCCGTCGAAAATGCCCACACCATTGCCCAAAAGCTGCAGCGCCTCCTGCAGGATTATCGCTTTGTCTGGAAGGATCGGAGCTTTGTGGTGGGGGTCAGTATTGGCATCGTGACCATCGACGACGAATCGAGAGATCTAGCAACGGTGCTGAGTGCGGCGGACGTAGCCTGTTATGCCGCCAAGGATGCCGGGCGCAACCACATTCACGTTTATCGCGCCAACGACCAGATCCTTAACCGCCAGCGCAGCGAGCGCCAGTGGACCGTCAAAATTCGCCACGCCCTGGAGCACAACCAGTTTCGGCTGTACTACCAGCGGATTGCGCCAACGGTGCCAGGCAACCTCCAGTTATTCGACCACTACGAAATCCTGGTGCGTATGGTGGATGAAACCGACAAGCTCGTGCCGCCGATGGCATTCATTCCCGCTGCTGAACGCTACGGCCTGATGCCGGAAATCGATCGCTGGGTAGTGCAGACCTTTTTCGCTAGCTACGAAGCATTTACCCAGCAGGCGATCGCCAGTTCAGATAGCCACGGCAGCCCCACTTTCATGCTCAACCTATCGGGCACCAGCGTTTGCAATGACCAGTTTCTCACCATGCTGGTAGAGCAGTTCCGCGCCGGCATAGTGCCGCCCCAGCACATTTGCTTTGAAATCACAGAAACCGCTGCGATCGCCAATCTGAGCCAGGCAGTAGACTTCATTCGCAAGCTCAAAGCCTTCGGCTGCCAGTTTGCCCTCGACGACTTCGGCAGCGGCATGTCTTCCTTTGGCTACCTGAAAAATTTACCGATTGACTATCTCAAGATTGACGGCAACTTCATCCGCGACATTCTGGAAGACCCAGTGGACTACACCATCGTCGAGTTCATCAGCCACATCAGCCGCACCATCGGCATGAAGACCATTGCCGAGTTTGTGGAGAACCAGATTGTGCGCGATCGCCTCTGCCTCATGGGGGTGGACTATGTGCAGGGCTATGGCATCTCCCTGCCCGAACCGCTGTCGGTTCACAGCATTGTGGCTTGAGGCCAAACCTAGGCCCAACTGCGGAAGAAGCTGAAGTTTTGCCAATCTGCCGCTGTCTGCTGCTCAATCGCTGCCAGTTCTGCCGGTGCCAGTGGCTGAAATGTCTGGGCAATGCTGACATTGTGCTCCAGTTGGGCCACCGTTTCCGCTGCGATAATGCAGCAGTGGACCCCCGGTTGAGAAAGGGCATAGCCCATCGCCTGCCGCATACCGTCAACCGCGCCCGTATCAATCAGCCGACCATAGGCAGGCACCTTCATGGCGATGACGCCCGTATTGGTTTCCTGGGCCACGGGGAGCAAGTTGGTAATGAAAGGAGTCGGGGTGTGCTTGTCTGCCGCATTGACAGGAGCCAGCACGGCATCAAAGGGGTAGCGGCGCAGCCCTGCTGCCAGGATGGCGGGATTGTGGTGCCCGGTGATGCCAACGAAGCGAATCAACCCCTGCTGCCGCGCCTCTTCCGCCGCCTTGATTGCCCCCTGCTGCTCGTCCAGAATCGTGTCCAAATCCCAATCATACGTGAGGGCATGGAACTGCCAGAGGTCGAGATAATCTGTTTGCAGCCGCTGCAGCGATCGCTCCAAATCCCGCCAGGCCGCGTCGCGATCGCGCCGTCCCGTCTTGCTAGCCAGAAACACATCGGCCCGGTGAGATGGCAGCACCTGCCCCAGCCGCTCCTCGCTGGGACCATAGCTAGCAGCGGTGTCAAAGTAGCGCACTCCCAGCTCCAGTGCCCGCTCAATGATGGCGATCGCCTCTTCCTCGCCCCCCGACCGAGACAGCGGCGTCCGACCCGCTCCACCCAGGCCAAAAACGGGCAGGCTGAGCCCCGTTCGCCCCAAAGTGCGCTGGGGAATCGTTGTGGAAACAGTGGGCGGTAGAGGCTCCGGAGCAGACTGGGCAACAGCTTGGGATGAATCGCCCGCCGCTGCATTGGGTTGAGCCACCGATCCAGCCTGATGATTGGCGGACTGGCAGGCCGAGGTGCCAATCACGCCGCTAGCCGCCATCATGCTGGTGATTAGAAATTCGCGTCGCGTCGTTCGAGAGCGGGACATCGCTTCACCTCGGTTAGGAAACAGGCCGTTACGGTTACCACCATTCAATCCGTCCTGCATTCATTATCCATAAATCAGCCTGGGACGGCAGTGGTGGCGGCTACCTGAAGGGAATCTAGTATGATAAGAGCCGTGCCCCGACCACTGACCACCCGCAACCATATCGACCGCCATGAATGAGCAGGTTCTCACCAATTATCGGCTCCAGCTTCCGGCAGAGGAACTTCTCGGCACCCTGGTCATCCGTGACGGCATCATCGCCGACATCCAGCCCGGCACCGTGGCCCAGGGGGAAGACGGCAACGGCGACTACCTCATGCCCGGCCTGGTGGAGCTTCACACCGACCATCTTGAAAAGTGCATGACGCCTCGACCGGGAGTACGCTGGCCGTTAGATGCCGCCGCGGTTTATCATGACCGCGATCTAGCCGCAGCGGGAGTGACCACGGTGTGTGACGCGATCGCCATCGGAGACGTGACCCCCACCTCCATTCGCTTCACCCAGTTTGGCTCCATGATTGACCAGGTGGTGCAGCGGCAGCAGAGCGGTCAGTTTCTGGTAGACCATCGGCTCCACCTGCGGTGTGAGCTAGCCTACGAGCAGGTGGCAGAAGTGGCGGCGGGCTATGCTACCCATCCCCTGCTGGCGCTGATCTCGCTGATGGATCACACCCCCGGCCAGCGGCAGTTTGCCCGCATTGACAAGTACAAGGAATACTACGTGGGCAAGCATGGCGTCAGCGAGGCGGAGATGGACGACTTCATTCGCGATCGCATCGCCGCCCAGCAGGCCCACGCCGACCAGAGCCGCCGCGACCTGGTAGCCCTGTGCCGCACCCAGGAGATTGCCCTCGCCAGCCATGATGACGCCACGGTCGAGCACATCCAGCAGGCGATCGCCGAAGGTGCCGTCATCGCCGAGTTTCCCACCACCCTGGATGCCGCTAAGGAAGCCCACAAGCACGGGCTGCAGGTGCTCATGGGCGCGCCCAACCTGGTGCTGGGCGGGTCCCACTCTGGCAATGTGTCAGCGATGGATCTGGTGGAACTGGATCTGGTGGATGTGATTTCCTCCGACTATGTGCCCCACAGCTTGCTCCATGCCGTCTTTCTCATTGCCCATCACACCCAGCGTCCCCTTTACACGGTGCTGCGGCTGGTGACCCTCAACCCTGCCAGGTCGATTGGGCTGGGGGGCGATCGCGGCAGTCTGGAAGTGGGTAAGCGAGCCGACCTGATTTCAGTTCGTGCCGATGGCGGCGTGCCCCGAGTGATCACGGTCTACTCCCAGGGGCGGCGGGTCGCCTAGGGATGATCTATCGACGAGGGGACACAATGCTGAACGAAACCACGATCGAAGCCAAGGTGCGGCAGCAGTACGATCGCCTGGCGGCTCGCTATGATCGACGCTGGCGGAACTATATTCAAACTAGCCTGCTGTTTTTGCAGGAGTGGGCCGCCATTGCTCCCGGCGATGCGGTGCTGGACGTGGCCTGTGGCACAGGTGAGTTTGCCGCCCTGCTGCTGTCCGAAACGCCCAATCAGCGGGTTGTCGGCGTGGATATTTCCCCAGAAATGCTGGCCCAGGCGCGGCAAAAGCTGGAAGGCTTTCCCGCCGTGGAGTTTCAGGTGGCGATCGCCCGCTCCCTCCCCTTCCCAGCCAGGCAGTTCCACACCGTCGTCTGCGCCAATTCGTTTCACTTCTTCGACGAGCCGCTGCAGGTGCTCAAAGAATTCCGTCGGGTGGTCAAACCTGGTGGACGCGTCCTCATCCTCGACTGGTGCCGCGACTACCCCCTCTGTCAGCTCTGCGATCTATTCCTCAAAGTGGTTGATCCCAGTCATCACCAGTGCTACACCCGTGCAGAAATGCAGCAGCTCCTGGAGACTAGCGGGCTGCGGGTGCAGCGCATGACCCGAATGCAGGTTGGCCTGGTGTGGGGTCTAATGGCGATCGAAGCGACGCTCTAGCGTTTAGTGAACTAAAGCTTGTTATGCCGTTTTTCTGTGAAGCTGCACATAACAAGGGCTTAAGCCCCTTGTCTGCCCAGACCTTTCCTATGTGTCTTCATGCAAAATTGGTATTACCTATTCGCTTTACAAATTTCTGCCAAGAACCCAGCCAATTTCTGACAAATACCATGCTGCAACTTCAAATACACAGTCAGCGGGGCAGTCACGTTAAGCTACGCCGGATGAGTCCAACCGGGAAGGAAACCCTGACAGTTTCCAACCACCCTCAGCTAGACACGGAAACTTGTCGAGCCATCTATGGCTACCTGCTTAGCTATTATCAAAATACGTGCTGAATTTCAGCCGATGGATGGAGGGCTAGGTCGTGGCAAACCGGCAGCGCTTGTTTAATCTCTCTCGGGCACGACTGTCTCGGAGAATCGTCTACTGGGTGTTCATCAGCATCGTGGTGATCGAGGCGATTATTCTCATCCCTTCTGTCTACCGGCGGGAGCGAGAGCTGCTTTCCTACCTGCGGGAACTATCGGCAGCACGGTCGGCAGGCGTTTTGGCCACCAAAGACCTCACTGCCGATGGCGATCGCTTACTCGGCTATCTCACCAATATTCAGGAAAACTCGGTCGTTCTGGGGGGCGCACTCTATCAGCAGGACGGCACTCTAGTAGGTACTTTCGGCGAACCGCCTAGCCTCACCTTAGCTGACCTGGACGATCGCCGCGATCTGTATAACCGACGCAGCGATCGCTACGACGCCGTCTGGGAGATGTCGCCCCTCGAAGACCGCTACGTGCTGATCATTCGGCACGATGCCGCCTGGGTGGGTCAGGAGTTTTTCGCGTTCATCGCTCGCATCACCGGATTGGTGGTGATTATCTCAATCTTCGTCACGGTCGCCACCATGATTGTGCTGGAGCGGATTCTCATCACCCCCATTCTGACCCTGCGGCGCGATTTGCTGTGGGCAGGCAACGTCCTTAGCCACGAAGACAACGGTTCGCTGCCCGAGCTTGAGTCCGTGAAGCAGTCCCGTGATGACGAGCTGGGTGAGGTGACGGCGGCCTTTGACCAGATGGTGCGGCAGATTTCCGAGGCGATCGCCGAGCGCAACCAGGCCGAGACCGATCTCCGGTCCTCTGAAGAGAAGTTTTCTAAAGCCTTTCGCGCCAGCCCCGATGCTGTTGCCATTAGCACCCTGGCGGAGGGGCGGCTGATGGAGGTAAACAACAGCTTTCTGGAGCTGGCCAGCGCTACACCTGAGCAGGTGATCGGACGTACCGTCAGTGAGCTGGGGCTTTGGGTAAAGCCGAGCGATCGCGCCGAAATTCTGCACATGCTGGACAGCATGGGAGCCGTTCACAACCGGGAATACTGCTTTCGCACCCTGACGGGAGAAACCAAGACGGCCCTTTATTCCTGCGAGCGTATCAAAATCAACGGTCAGGATTGCCTACTGTCAGTCATTCACGATATCACCGAGCGCAAGCGGGCCGAGCAAGCCCTCCGCGACAGCGAGATGCGGTTTCGCACCCTGGTGGAACAGGCTGCCGACGCCTTTTTTGTGGTCAATGCCGCTGGTCAAATCGTGGACGTTAACCAGCAGGCTTGCGACGTCCTGGGCTATACCAGCGAGGAGCTAATGGCGCTGACGGTGCCGGACGTTCAGCAAGGGATGGCCCTGGAGGAGTTTCAGCAGGCATGGGCACAGCTCGCGCCGGGTCATCCCATCAGTTTCGAAGGGCAGCATCGCCGCAAGGACGGCAGCCTATTTCCAGTAGAGGTACGCCTGGGGCTGCTGGATTTGGGGAATACCCAACTGGCCCTGGCCCTGGCCCGCGACATCACGGAGCGGAAGCAGGCGGAGCAAGTGATGGCCCGACTGGCGGAAATTGGCGAGCTGGCCTCGATGATTGTTCATGAGGTGCGCAATCCCCTGACGACGGTGCTTATGGGGCTGAGTTCCTTCAAGCGCATGGATTTGCCAGAGCGAGCCCAGGCCCGGTTGGCCCTGGCCATGGAAGAATCCGAACGGCTGCAGCGGCTGCTCAACGAAATTTTGATGTATGCCAAAGATCAGCGGCTGGATCTGGAAGATCTGGATCTGAATGCCTTGATGCTAGAAATGCTGGAGAACCTGCAGGCCATGCCCGCCGCCAGCGATCGCTGCATCAAGTGCCAGCCCCTGGGTATGGCTACCCTCGTCAAGGGCGATCGCGACAAGCTGAAGCAGGTGTTCATCAATCTGATTAGTAATGCTTGTGAGGCGGTGCCGCCCGGTGAAGTGGTTACCTGGCAAGCCGAAGCAAACGGCTCTGCCAATCACATCCAAATCCGGGTTCACAATGGGGGCGACCCCATTCCTGCCGATGTCCTGCCCAACCTTACGAAACCTTTCTTCACCACCAAGTCATCAGGAAACGGTCTGGGCTTAGCGATTACCAAGCGCATCGTTGAAGCCCACCGGGGGAGCCTGAGAATCGAATCGTCAGTCGAAGCCGGGACCACAGTTACGGTAACCCTACCGAAAGCTCACTCGAATAGACCGGATTAGAGGTCCACCCCGCATGCTCCGTGATATCGTACTGCTATTCACGCCCACATTGTCGAGACCGCACCATGGCACTCCAACCCCCTCCACCTCCGTCCATCACCCCCCGGCAAATGACTCTGCTCCGCGCCGTATCGTATATGGCCTGGTCGGATGGAGAGCTGGCCACGGAGGAAGTGGACCTCATGCTCAACCGCTTCAGCCAAATCTTTGCCCAGGAGACCTCCCAGCAGCAGCAACTGCAGCAGGAACTGCGGGACTATCTGATGCAGAACGTGCCGCTGCAGGAGCTAGTGCCCAAGCTACAAACTCAGGAAGATAAAGAGCTGGTGCTACGGCTCGGCTATGAAGTGATTCGAGCCAGTTCTCGCACCCCAGAGGAAGACCCAGTAAACCAATATGAGGCAGCGGCCTATCAGAGCTTAAAGCAACTGCTGGACCTTCCTGATGGAGATGTGCAGCGCATCGAAGCCGAAGTAGAGGCCGACGCCGATGCCTCGGGGGATCTCATCGACGTGCTGACCCAGGGGCTGCGGGATCACGCGAGCGGCTAGCTCATGTCCAACATTCGCTGGATAGGCTGTAATGCTGCTACCCGAACAGACTCGGGCAGGGTAATTTCGGGCGATCGCCGCTTCATTGCCCAATAGAGCTTCTCCAGGGTGTTAAGCCGCATGTAGGGACATTCATTACAGGCACAGTTATTTTGCGCTGGTGCGGGAATAAAGCGCTTATGGGGCGCTTGCTTCTGCATCTGGTGAATAATGCCAGGCTCGGTCGCCACAATGAAAGACTGGCTGGCGCTCTGCTGGCAGTAGTTCAACAGGGCCGTTGTGGAGCCGATGTAGTTAGCGTGACGCAGTACGGCGGCCTCGCACTCGGGGTGGGCGATGACCTCTGCATCCGGATAGTCCATCTGGAGCTGCACGATGCGCCGCTCTGAAAAAGTTTCATGGACGACGCAGCTGCCGCGCCACAGCACCATGTCTCGTCCCGTCTGGGCCATGACGTAGCGCCCCAGATTTTGGTCGGGGGCAAAGATAATGGGCTGATTGGGAGGCAGTTGCTGCACGATGCGCACGGCGTTGGAGCTGGTGCAGATGATGTCACTCATAGCCTTCACCGCTGCCGAGCAGTTGATGTAGGAAATGACCAGGTGATCGGGATGGGCTGCCTTGAAAGCGGCAAAGTCCTCAGGGGGGCAGGTATCTGCGAGGGAACATCCGGCATTCAGGTCGGGGAGGAGCACCAGCTTGTCGGGGTTGAGGATTTTTGCCGTCTCCGCCATGAAGTGAACCCCGGCAAACACGATGACATCAGCATCAGTGCTCGCCGCCTGCCGCGACAGGCCCAGAGAATCGCCGATGTAGTCGGCAATGTCTTGAATGTCAGGGTCCTGATAGTAGTGGGCTAGGATGACGGCATTTAGCTCACGCTTGAGGTCCTGAATCGCAGCGAACAGGTCAAGCGGTAGAGCCGTGTCGGTGGTGGTGGGTCGGGGAAGGGTGGTAAACACAGATAAAACGTCTCTCGGCAGTGTGAATGGATGACGGGATTAGTCAATACAAATTATTGGTTCTTACTTAATTATAGTAGATTCCACCAAAAAGCCGAGGCAATTCCCCGACGAAAACTTCATCAAATCCAAACATTTCAGAGTTTCAGCCAATTCTGTTGGTGAATCTCAATAAAATATTTGGGATCACAAATGGTTGGGCTAAGAATTCTATGCCAGGCTGAGGTGTCGCCCCCGCCCCATCAGCAAGGTGAAAAAAAGCTGAGCTGGCGTTTGCGCCGACTCAGCACTCACAGGCTTAAATTTTTGGCTCAAAGGAAAAATTCCTTCAGCAGTTAATACCGTTCTTCTGTGAAACTGCACACAGCAAGGGGTTTAAGCCCCTCGTCTGCCCGAACTTCTCCTATGCCTCTTCACGCGAAATTGGTATCAGCACTTAAATGATGCCTCCTAGCCGCGGGTTCGGCGGATGTGGTCCATCACCTGCTGTTTGCGATCGCCAGAGGCTGCATTGGGCGATCGCCGAATAAAGTCGCCCGTGCTGCGGGCTAGGTGTTCCATAATGCGCTTTTTCCGGTCGTCAGGGGTTGCCATAGGTTGCCTCTCAGCAGATTGGGTTGGATTACTTTTTTTATTATATGATTGTGAAACTTAACAGTTCAAAGCGTCTCTGGAGTTCTCTTCCCGGCCAGTCGTCTTGCCATATCGATAGCGTTACCCTTTCGCGTTAGGACGCTCAAGAGGTGTGCCCCCGCGGCGCAGGGATTCCACACTCAAACCTAAGCCCATAGGGCGATAAGTCGGTGGTCATAAGTAAACGTATTAAATCCAGAGGAGAAGCCGTTGTTGACTACTCCCCGGTCTGAAGACGCGGGGATTCCCCGGAGGGATTTCAGAACTTCCGGCGAACCGGAATCATAGGCGAAGTCAAAGCGCCTCTAATAGGTCGCCCGAAGGCTTCCCTTTACTTGGTTTCCTTTTGCCGTTC
>JBHJGR010000365.1:0-5652 GCA_050331615.1 Elainellaceae cyanobacterium | reverse complement strand
CACCAGCAGCATCCCCAGCACCAGGGCGATGAGGGAAGCACAGGCTAGCAGCCTCACTAAGCAGGTGAGCGCCTGGGCATCTTGTAAACCAGAATCCAACAGCGCAAAAGCGGCTGACTTGTAATCCTTGAAGTGGGGTTCAATGCCACCAAAGCGTTTGCCATAAAGAGCGAAGGTTTGTAGTGTAGGACGCTCACTCGTCAAGACGGCCCAACTCTCTTGAGCCTCTGGCAGGTTAGTCGTCGCCAAGTGGCAGTCAACACCGTCGATGACAGTCACGTTGTCAAATAGAGGTGCCGTCTGAGGTGCCGGTATCAGCTCTGCCACTGAGTAGTTGGAGCCGTCAGCGAGGGTCACTCGCAGGTCTGACTTGGCCCGAATCGCCCAAGCCCATTGCTGTTGGAGCAACCACCGCAGCAGCGCACCATGCTCAAAGCCCCGGTCTGCCAGTAAGGTCACTCGGCACCCCTCTGGCAGGACGGCCTTAGCCGTTTCTAGCAGGTTCTGATACTGTTCAAAGCCAACCGTCGCACTGGCATGCTCTAGAACCACCTGGGCCAGTGGAATCGACCGCCCACCCCAGGCCAAGCAGACTTCCACCAAGCAGACGCGCTCCCCCAGCAGACTGCTATCGAGGGTCACAAGCAAATCGCTGCCTGAGAAGGCCCGCAGGAACTGACGCAGCAGGGGGATGTAAAACCGCTGAGCGCTGATGTGCTCGTTGTGCAAGAAGTAGCTTAAGCGAGCCAAATGTGCTCTCGCCTGGCAGCCGCGGTGAGTCAGGTAGGGAATCCACCGCCCGAGGCAAGCACTTTGAGATTGCAGGATGGCAGCAACGGCTTCTGCGAAACCCTGCAGGTGACGGTGGTCCTTCGGCAGCACCCATTGACGCAATTGGTGCATTAGCTGACGATACAGAGGGGGTGTCTCCATGAGATACAGCGCTTCGCGCTTTGATGGAATCAGATTTTTTGTTGAAAGCCGCACAGCGCGCGGCTTTCAACAAAAAATTTGTACCTCATTCACCTGAAAAGTGCTGTAAGTGATAAGTTGGGGAACTTGAGCTTCTCATGGGACCCCCCCGTCTGGCTACCCCTGTCTCAGCTTGAGACCTTACTGCTGGCAAAGCTTTCAGGAGTTTTCTGCACCACTAAGCTACGTCAGGTTGCACGAAGTAAAACCCGACACCAAGAAATGCTTTTTGGGGTTACGCTGTCGCCAACCCAACCTACGAGATCAGCGATAATCGTAGGCCAGCTCAATTAGCCACGACCGGCTCACCCCTGTGCTGACGCTGTAATAATCTGCAATGTTTGACGCCCCGTCTTTTGACTTTGCTCAATCCGGTTGGTAGCTATTAAGGGCTGAAGCATGAGTCAGCAATGTTGAATCATCCACTTGTTGCTAACCTAGCCAACCCATGTTGCTCAACCGAATTCTAACCCCCGCCGCTATTTCCCTTGCACTGGCCCCGCTAGCCTTCCCCCAGGCGAGCCAGGCGCAGGTAACTGAATCTGAGGCGATCGCCATTCAGTTCGCAGGCCAGGTAGGGGACGAGGCGTTTTCCTGTGGCTCCAGCTACTCTGGACTGGGCACCGCCAATAGCACCGTTACGCCCACCGACTTTCGCTTCTATGTCTCCGACGTGGCCCTGATCGAGGCCAGCGGACAGGTGGTGCCCGTGGCGCTGGAGCAGGACGGCAAATGGCAACACCAAAACGTGGCCCTGCTCGACTTTGAAGACGGCACGGGAGCCTGCGCCAATGGCACCGCCGAAACCCGTACCCAGGTCACAGGCACCGTGCCCCCCGGCGACTACACGGGCGTGATGTTTACCCTGGGGGTGCCGTTTGACCTGAACCACGATGACGCCACCCTGGCTCCTTCCCCGCTCAATCTCACCTCCATGTGGTGGAACTGGCAGGGGGGCTACAAGTTTGTGCGGATTGACCTGGAAAATCAGGCCATGACGGCCAGTGCCGGATTGCGGCAGCATGAGGGCGGCCAACCCCACGGCCAGCCTCACGACGGCTCCATGCAGCACGGCGATACCCAGGGCTTTCTCATCCATCTGGGCAGCACCGGCTGTCAGCTCGAAGGGGACAGTCCCCAACCCACCCTATGCCTCAATCCCAATACCTCGATGCTGGCGTTCACGGACTTTGATCCCGCCAGTAATGTAGTCGTTGCCGATCTGGCTGCCCTGGTCGCCGGGAGCAATTTGGAGCAGAACGCACCGGACACCGCCCTGGGCTGCATGTCTTCCCCCGATGACCCGGACTGTACCTCCATCTTGAGTAACTTTGGGATTCCCCAGGCTGGGCAGACGTCGGTTGAGCAAACTTTCTTTAGAATTGAGTAGGCAAAGGGCAGAAGGCAGAAGGCAGAAGGCAGAAGGCAGAAGGGGGGATTGTGGGATTGGGGCGTTGGATACCGTTGGTGATGTGTGGGCTGATGGCCTTTGGGTTGGCGGTTGGCTTTAATGCGGTGATGGCGATCGCCCCCCCTACCGCAGTGTCTCAGACTGCCGCCAGTTCATCTCTCTCTTACGAGTGGCCCATTCCTGACTGGATGCCTCGGCCCGTGGTGCCCGACGATAACCCCATGTCTGCCGAGAAGGTGGAGCTGGGACGGCGTCTGTTCTACGATCCGCGCCTGTCGGTGACGGGGGATTTTTCCTGCGCGTCGTGCCACGACCAGTCTCTGGCCTTTACTGACGGCAAGCAGGTTTCTGTCGGAGCCACCGGGGAAGCCCATCCCCGTAACTCCATGAGCCTCGCCAATGTGGCCTACAGCTCTGTCCTCACCTGGGCCAATCCGCTGATGCAGGATCTGGAGACCCAGCTCCTGGTGCCCCTGTTTGGCGAGCATCCCGTGGAGATGGGTTTGGCGGGGCGGGAGCAGGAGCTGCTGGCCATGCTGCGGGACGACCCTGACTATGCCCGCCGCTTTGCCGCTGCCTTTGCCGATGAAGCGGAGCCGATTCGCATTGATACGCTGGCAAAGGCGATCGCCAGCTTTGAGCGCTCTTTGATTTCCGCCAACTCCCCCTATGACCGCTATCGCTTTGGTGGGGACGCCACGGCCATTTCAGAGTCCGCCAAGCGGGGGGAGGCGCTATTTAACAGCGAGCGGCTGGAGTGCTTCCACTGCCACGGCGGCTTCAACTTTTCCGACTCGGTGATGCATGAGCGGCTGGCCTTTCGGGAGGTGGGCTTCCACAACACCGGGCTGTACAATCTGGATGGCGATGGAGCCTATCCGCCCAACAATACGGGCATCTATGAAATCACCCACGACCCGGCCCACATGGGGCACTTCAAGGCTCCCACCCTGCGCAACGTTGCCCTCACTGCGCCCTACATGCACGACGGCAGCATTGCCACGCTGGAGGAGGCCATTCAGCACTATGCCGCCGCCGGACGCACTATCCCCTCCGGGAAATATGCCGGGGTGGGCAGCGAAAACCCTTTGAAAAGCATCTTTGTGGTGGGGTTTGAGCTGACGCAGCAGGAGCGGCAAGACCTGCTGGCTTTCTTGCACAGCCTGACGGATGAGCAGTTCCTCCAAAATCCGGCCTTCAGTGATCCCTTTGCAGCAGAGACTACTGGGAACTCCAGCACGGCTACAGGCGTCACTGCTTTCCATACAACGCCTTGATTAAGGGTATTTTCCAGGAAAAATCTATCTTCTGGTCCGACAGTTGGTAGGGGTGAATGGTCATTTGCCCCACGGGATTCTCACCCAGGTGCAGCAATGCCAGAAGAGGTGGTTCCCTGCCCAGTTGTTTGCAGATTGCGTTTACCTGTTGCGTCACATATTGCAATGTTTGACGGGCCGTCTTTTGACAGTTGCCGGGTCAATCTCTAAGCATAGAAAGTGTTTTTTTATCTGGGAGAGTGACTTTGAAAGTAGTTGTATCTGTCGTTGTGGCGATCGCCCTCAGCCTGCTATCCCTGGTTCCAGCGGCATCGGCTGCCGATATGGTGGAGGGTGCCAAGGTGTTTTCTGCCAACTGTGCGGCCTGCCATCTAAACGGGGGAAACCTGGTGAATGGGGCTAAAACCTTGAAAAAGAGCGACCTGGAGAAGTACGAGATGGCCTCCCTGGAAGCCATTAAAACCCAGGTCACCAACGGCAAGCTGGCCATGCCCGCCTTCAGGGGACGCCTGAATGCCGGCCAAATTGAAAACGTCGCTGCCTATGTGCTTACCCAGGCGGAATCGGGCTGGTAGAAACCATCGAAGCAGGGCATTCAGATGAGTGCCCCTTTTTGTTCATTAGTTTGGATATCTGCTCATGCCCCTTCTTTGCCGGTGTCTGGTTCAAGTTTGTCTGGCGATCGCCCTCACCTTCCTACTGGCTTTCCCCGCCTCGGCGTCTCCCTCAGCGGACGATGCCTTTGCCCAGGGGGTGTCTGCCTTCCAGCAGCAGCAGTATGCCCAGGCTCTGGAGGCGTTTACCCAGGCCATCGAACAGCGATTACAACCAGCGGCAGCCTATGGCAACCGCTGCCTGCTCCACCTGCAGCTCAACCATGCGGCCAGGGCGATCGCCGACTGCACCCAAAGCCTGCAGCACAATTCAGCCAACGTAGAAGCCTATCTCAACCGGGGGCTGGCCCACTATCGGCTGGCCCACTATGACGAGGCGATCGCCGACTATGGCCGCGTGCTGGCGGCCCGTCCGGGGGACTATCGAGCGCTTTACAACCGGGGGTTGGCCTACGCTGGCATGAGCCACTATCGGGAGGCGATCGCCGCCTATGACCAGGCCATTGAAGCCAGTTCAGAGCTGCCCGCCGTCCCCAAGGCCATCATCTACGACGACCGGGGCGTTGCCTACCTGTCCCTGGGGAATCCAGAGCAGGCGATCGCCGACTTTACCCAGGCCATTGCCCTGGATGAACTAGACACCCGGGCCTACTTCAACCGTGCCTGCACCTGCCACCAGATGGGGCGCGATCGCGACGCAATGGACGACTTTGGGCGAGTGATTGCCCTCGACACCCACCATGCCGAAGCCTACTTCAATCGGGGCATTCTTCACTACCAGGATGGCCAGCTCCAGGCAGCTCTGGCCGACTTTCAGCGGGCGGCTCACTGCTTCTACCAGCAAGACAATCTGACGGCCTATGACCAGGTGATGAAACTGGTGGCCCAGATTCAGCAAGAGCAGACTACCATCGGCTAAGGCGACCCCTATCGGTATTCAACCCTATGACTGACCCCATGCTTGACCTGCTGCTCATCGCCAGCCTCGGCTTTCTCGGTAGTTTGGGCCACTGCATCGGCATGTGCGGGCCGATTACCGTGGCCCTAGCCCTATCGCAGCGATCGCCATCCTCCCCATCGCGGCAGCGGCAAATCTGGTTCCACTGCCTGCTCAACCTGGGGCGAGTGCTGAGCTATGCCCTGGTGGGAGCCGCCATTGGCGCGCTGGGGTCGGTGCTGATGGCCGGTGGCCAGGTGGCGGGGGTGGGCAGCGACCTGCGGCGGGGCATCGCCATTTTCGAATATTGAAGGGTTCGGGAACCGGATAAAACCCCTGGCTTTAGACATGGGGATACAGATGGTTCCCGCGCTGGGCGAAGTCCAGCAGTCTGCCCAGTGCGGTACAATAGAACTGGTTTGAACCCCCAGGGTGGGTGGA
>JBHJGR010000364.1:0-27120 GCA_050331615.1 Elainellaceae cyanobacterium | reverse complement strand
AGTGAGCTTTCAGGTGGAAACCGAAGAAGCTGGGGTGATTCTAGACGAGGCCGTGAATGCAGGAGCGAGTCGGATCAACGGCGTCAGCTTTCGAGCTACTGACGAGGCGATCGCCGCTGCTGAGGCCGAGGCCCTGCGGGATGCTACCCAGAACGCCCAGGAGCAGGCAGCAGTGGTGCTAGAGACCCTGGGGTTAAATTCCCAGTCCATCGTCGGTATTCAAATCAACAGCGCCCAACCGCCGATGCCCTTCCCGCTCCCGCGTCAGGGGGTCGCCAGGCTGGAGTCGGCGGATGCTGCCAATACGGAGGTCATCGGTGGCGAACAAACGGTTAATGCCTCGGTAACGCTCCAGATTAGATACTAAAAGCCTACGGTTGTGGATTGTTGACTTCGGACCAGCCATCCCCCTGGAGAGTCTCCAATCGGGAGTATCCCTGGACTTTTTCAGGTGGCTAGAATTGGGGTATGTGACCTGTATTTGTAGCAGGGCAAACCATAGCGCTAATCACCGAGAGGAGAGGCACCCATGACCGTAAACAAATGGCTTAGGCAGGCAGGATTCATTACTGCTGCTACGGGTAGTTTGGCCATTGGCAGTCATGCTCTAGTGCAGGCCGTGCAGTTGGCGAATGGGCAGGTTTACTTCGATCGCCCGCCCCGCCTGGTAGATTCTGCCGTGCTGCGCGACAATACCACTGCCCCCAATGCGGGCTACTTCTTCTCGCTGGAGGTGCCCCTAGATGCTGGTGAACCGCTCCAGTCGGTGGCGATCGCCCAGCGCAATGGCGAAACCTTTACCCGCGAAATCGAGTACGAACTTGACGAAACCAAGGCGTTCAGAGGGCTGCGCCGCCGCCAGGGGGAAGAGCTACCTGTCGCCACCACTACCACCTGGGATGACGAAACCAATACGGCTCTCGTCACTTTCAATCCGCCTATCCCACCGGGGACCGACCTGACGATTCGTCTCGAAGCAGAGCGAAATCCTCGGCGAGCTGGCATTTACCTGTTTGGCATCACGGCCTATCCGGCAGGCGCAGATCCCTACGGCCAGTTTCTCGGATACGGGCGGCTCCACTTCTACGACTCAAGCGACTCCATCTTTGACTTTGACTAGCGGCGAGCTTGTTCCGAAACGGGTATGAGTGGGCGGGCATGACTTCCCTTATCAGCTAAAAGTCCCAGCCTCCGCTATGCTAGTTGGCAGCAGTACGCTTTCGCGTTGGGACATTCAAGAGGTGTAGAACCCCCGCGTCGCGAAGGTTCTACACTCAAACCTTAGCCCGTAGGGCTATCCAGAGGCATGGGGAGGCTGATCGTGGGAATCGCGTTTGGAATTGGCATGAGCGGGTGGTGGCCCGACCTATCGCTGCCATTGCCCGTTCTAATTGGGGCAGGGCTAATGCTGGCGATCGCCTCTAACCGCCATCGGCAGGTGAGAATACGCAGGCAGCAAAGGGATGTAGCGCGATCGCACCCCAATGTAACCGTTGTGCCACCCGCTACTCCTGCACCCGAGGCAGCTACAGTCGAGGCAACGGAATGGGTCGAAACCCTAACGGTTGATTACTGCGTCGTACCCCTGTCCCCAGTACCGTCACCTGGTTCAGATGATTCCAATTATTCCGACGCTTCTGACCAGCCGGACTCTGATACCACCAGTCAGGCCCATCAGCCCCCGTCCCCAGAGCCAGACCTGCCCCAGTTTCTCAGGCGACCGGCCAAACCGCTGCCCAAACAGGCGATCGCCCGGCCCATTTCCTTTACCATCCAAAAACCTGCGCCCTAGCTGCGTCCCATTTCTCGCTTCATCTGCTCCAGTTCCTCGTCCATTTCCCACCGCTTAAAGGTTTGCTCCAGTGGGTCGGCGGTGGCTTGACTGCTGGGGTTACTAAAGCTGTAGTTAGGTGCCCGGTTCCAGCCTGCGGTTTGCCACTGCTGGGCCTGGGCCGCGGTTTGCGCCGCTTGGGCTTCAGCCAGCTTGGCTTTCACTTCCTGCCGTCGCTGCTGAATCTGCTGGTGCAGGGCAACGGTCTGCTGGATGCGGTCCTTCACTCCCTTCATCTGGCCCCAGAGCTGATTGCCCTGGCGCAGCAGTACGGCCTCCCGCTCCTCGGCAGGCTTCACCAGATCCCAGCGGTTTGCCGCCTTGGCCTTATCGATGCGGACGTGCCAGCGCTGGACCTCTCGGGCCGTGGCCAAAATCTCGTCCTTGAGCTGCTGCTCCCGCATACGGAAGCTGGCCAGCAGCCGGACCGTTTCCGATTCTTGCTCCCGCAACTGCTCTTCCAGGGCCTGCAGCTCCAAATGGGGATTGTTCTTGAGGAATTCCTCAAGACGGGTTTCAAAAAAGCGGCTGAAGTCTTCAAACAGGCCCATGACGATGATTCCTCCCTTTTCCTGCTTTAAAAACTTTGACCGATGTAGATGGATCGGACCTCGCCATTGCGACGGATGATGGCCTCGTCATTGGAAACGGAGACGAGACTCCAGCCGCTGGAGCCGATGCGCTCCCCCACGGCAATGCGCTGGGCGTTGCCATCAAACTCAAAAATGGCGGCTGAGCGATCGCCCAACTGCAGTAAACCGACCAGGGTGTGAGTTGAGGCGGGGGCAATGTTCAGCGGCGGGGCTGGATCAGCACTGGCGGGAGCAGAAGGAGCCGCAGGAAAGTCCGATGGCGTGGACGCTGAAGGGGCGGTGGGCGTTTGGGCAGGTGGTGCCAGGGGCTCCTGAATGGGCACCGTGGGCAGGGAGGCGATAGATCGGGGCGGCTGATAGACCGGCATGGGAATGGGGTCAACCAGGGTGGGCAGATTACCGGCATCAGGGCTGCCGTCCTGGCCTGCCGCTGCCAAATCTGGGTCGGTGCTAGATTCAGCGGCGTTGGCTTGTCCACGGGTCCTTTGGATTGCCCCTGACTGTTCGGCCTCCTCCTTTTGACTGATGACCTCCAGCGCCTGATTCATGTAAGCCAGAAACTCTGCGTCGGCAGAGGGGGTGGTCTCATCGGGGACGGCGGGAGTATCGGCTAGCTGCCGCTGCTGATGGTGCAGAACGAGCCCTGCCGATAGGGCAATCCCCAGCGAAGCACAGGCCACCAGAATCGGGAGAAAGCTGGTGAGGATATTGACTGGACCTGAAGAATCGTTTGGCGGTGGCGTCTGGCTGGTATCGGCTGAAGCGGCAGCGCCATCGGTTAGCGAAGACTCCATATCCGCAAGCTCCGCTGCCCCATCGGGCTGAAGTGAAGCATGGTCATGGGGGATGAGGCGGGTTTCCCCAGCATCGTTAGGGGAGGTGGCGTGTCGTTGCTCGGCCTTGGCCCCATCGACCACAGCGACGCCATTTTCCAGCATGCGATCGACCTCTTCAAAAACCTCGTCGATCAGGCTATTGGCGTAGGATTCGGTCAGCTCCGGCAGCGAGGCAGTGGAAGCATCAGCGGCATCAGTTGACGGCGCGTCGGAAATCTCTAGGACGGACTGAGAAGGCGCAGTTTGACCCTGGGTGCTTGTCTTTTGAGGCATCAGTCTTTACTGAGTCACGGCCACGGGAGAATGAATTTGTGACGGGCAGATGGCGAGTCGGAGGCAGTCCTTAGTGTACTCTAACCTCTGCCGCCCAAAATTCGGCAAACCAAACGTGAATTGATGTGTCATGCACCCAGGCTCCGTCGATCCTCAGAACTCAGGCCAAAACCCTGAGGCGTTTCAGCTAGGGCTTGCCAGCGAGAGGACGGTCCGAAGCCAATTCAGATTCTACAGCACTCTGGCGGTTGCGCAATTCTAAATGAACCAGCAGCGCGTTGATATCGGCAGGGTTGACGCCGCCGATACGGGTCGCCTGGCCAATTGTGAGTGGCTTCACCTGGGCCAGCTTTTCCCGCGATTCCTTGGAGAGGGTGTTGATGGCGTGATAGTTCAGGTCGGCGGGCAGGGGACGGTTGGCCTGACGGCTGATCTGGTCGATCTGGTTCTGCTGCCGCTGAATGTAGCCAGAGTACTTGATGTCAATTTCTGCCCCCTCCTGCTCAGCCCGCTCCAGGTTGGGATTGTCGAGGCCGTAGCGCCCCAGCTGGGCATAGTGAAACCCCGGACGGCGCAGTAAGTCGGCTAGAGTGATGGAGCCTTTGATTTTCTGCTGAGTGTCGGCGGCGATCGCCCGTCCCAGTTCATCATGCTCCTTAATTCGGGTGCCATAAAGCCGCTCTTTCTCGGCGGCAATATTGGCTTGCTTGCGCTGGAAAAGCTGCCAGCGGCGATCGCCGATGAGGCCAATCTCCCGACCTAGAGGCGTGAGTCGCTGGTCGGCATTATCGGAGCGCAGCAGCAGGCGATACTCTGACCGAGAGGTGAGCATACGGTAGGGTTCCCGCAGATCCTTTGTACACAGATCATCGATCAGCGTACCGATATAGCTCTGCTCCCGGGGAAATACCAGCATCTCCTGGCCCCGCACGAAGCGGACCGCGTTGATGCCCGCTACAATGCCCTGGGCGGCGGCTTCCTCGTAGCCAGTGGTGCCGTTGATCTGGCCAGCGGCAAACAGCCCCTCTACCTTTTTGGTCATCAGGGTGGGGTAGCACTGGGTGGCGGGCAGGTAGTCATACTCTACGGCGTAGGCAGGGCGCATCATACGGCAGTTTTCTAGACCGGGGAGCGATCGCAGCATCTGCAGCTGCAGCGGTTCTGGTAACCCCGTGGAAAAGCCCTGGATGTAAAGCTCGGGAATGTCCCGCCCCTCCGGCTCAATAAAGATCTGGTGGGAGTCTTTATCAGCAAAGCGGACGATTTTGTCCTCAATGCTGGGGCAGTAGCGGGGTCCTTTCGCATCCACCCAGCCACCGTAGACCGGAGAGAGGTGTAGATTCTCGCGAATCAAGCGGTGGGTTTCAGCGGTGGTGCGGGTCAGGTAGCAGTTCATCTGCTGCCGCTCGACCCAGGCTTCTGGGTCAAAGCTGAACCAGCGCACCTCCTCATCGGGGGGCTGGGGCTCTAACCGGCTGTAGTCCACCGTGCGCTTATCTACGCGGGCGGGGGTGCCCGTCTTCAGTCGCCCGGTTTCGAAGCCAAGCTGGTTGAGGGTGTCGGTGAGGCCCACGGCGGCAAATTCTCCGGCCCGGCCTGCGGGCATAGACTTGGTGCCTACCCAGATAATGCCTCCCAGGAACGTGCCGGTGGTTAAGACCACCGCTTTACATTCAAAGCCGACGCCAAAGTAGGTCTGTACGCCGATGACTTCGTCGTTCTTGCCCAGAACCAGATCGGTCACCATGCCTTCGCGGACCACCAGATTTTCCTGGTTTTCCACGATTTCGCGCATCACCCGTGCATACTCTCGCTTATCAGTCTGTGCCCGCAACGCCCAGACGGCAGGACCGCGGGAGGAGTTGAGCACCCGCTTTTGCAGGTAGGTGCGATCGGCCATTTTGCCAATTTCGCCTCCCAGGGCGTCAACTTCGTGGGCAAGCTGGGATTTGGCTGGAGCGCCCACCGCTGGATTGCAGGGCTGCCAGGCAATTTTGTCTAGGTTGAGGGTGAGCATCAGGGTGCGACAGCCCAATCGTGCCGCCGCCAGAGCCGCCTCACAGCCGGAGTGTCCGGCCCCGACGACAATGATGTCAAAATACTCCTGGAATTCGATGGGCGAGGTGACAGTCATAGCTGGGCGAATCGATTTGTAGGCATGGGTAGACGCAAATTACAAAGCGTCTCGGATCTTAATTTTAGCGGCTGGCGTGGGAATGGCGGTACGGGTGGGGATGGGTGGATGGGTCGGAGAGTTTCGGTGTTGAGCGGCAAAGATGGACCCCTACACGTATAGGTTGCTGCGGGACTGGGGCTGAAACTGCCAAGGCATGGAAGTTACTCTGTTATAAAGAAGTCATGGCTTTCCTGATTTTGGAGCAGACCTATGGCAAAGCGAAAATCCAACGAACCCCTGAGCGGCGATGCCCTGGTCAAGGAGGTGTGTCGCCGCATCCGCGTCGCTCGCTCTTACTGGGATGCTCACAATAATCGAGCCTGCCGGGGCGAGCGAGAAAAGGCCCTCGCCCTCTACAATACCCTGACCCAAGATCAGAAGGATCGGATTCCCCAACAGCTCCGGGTGTGGCTGCGGTATCGCAGCGAGAAGTATTTTGGGGCTAAATCGAGCTAACGCCGCTTGAGCATTGGGCTCCCTCACCTAGCATTGCCGGTACCTCAATCTCCTTTCTAAAGGTGGCCCAGCAAGTGGATGAGGGCAAGCTCAATACGATCGATGCAGAGGGATTTGCCCATTTGGTTAATGGCTCCCTCAATGAGTTGGCCGCCTGGGTCGCCCAGTCCGATAGTCCTGAGCGGTTGAAAACGGCCCAGCGCTTAGTTGAAACCCTGCTGACGCGGTACCAGCGATAGCGGCGGCTATCTCGATTGCTGCAGTCGCCCCTGGGCATCCTGCCGTTCTGCCTTCAAGGCCAGCATAAATCGGTCAAACTCCTGCTGGACCTGGTCGAGTAGGTCATCGGCGGGGGATAGTTGGTCAATAGACTGCATCTTCTCTAGCTGCTGGCACAGTTGGGCAAATTCGATCGCCCCCAGGTTGGCGCTCATGGTTTTGAGGGGGTGGGCCGTGTCACCGAGTCGCTCGGGCTGTTTTTGGGCGATCGCCTCCTTGATTGCCTGCACCATACCCGGCGCATCTTTGAAGTAGCTGTCGATGATGGTCACCAGAAATTCATCCGCGCGATCGCCCGCCGCCAGCCGAATTTGCTCCAGCATGGTCTGGTCCAAGGAGGCCGGCGTTAGGGGTTCTATTTCAAGAGGTGGATGGGACCGAGACGGACACTGCTTCAGGGCTTCGGTAAGGGCAGGCAGGTTGACGGGCTTGGTGAGGCAGGCATCCATTCCAGCGGCAAGGCACTCTGCCTGCTTCTCCTGGGAGGTGTGCCCTGTGAGGGCAATGACCGTAGGGCCGTCTGCTGGCCATTCCTGGCGAATTTGCTGGGTAGCCGTTAACCCATCCATCTCCGGCATCTGCACATCCATCAGCACGACATCAAAGGGCTGCTGCCGCAGAGCCTCCAGGGCTTCCAGGCCGTTGCCAACAACGTGGGCCTGGTGTCCCAGGTGTTTGAGCAACTGCGCCATCAGTTGCTGGTTGACGAGATTATCCTCAGCGACCAAAACGTTTAAGTCTGAAGCCCCAGGGACCGGAGATGCGTCAGGATCTGGACAAGTGGCTGCATCGGGTTCGACCGTATTTGCTGGTGCAGGGTTTGACTCCGGTGCAGACGATGAACCAGAGTCCGCATAGACATACCGCACGTTCAAGTACTCCGCCATCTTTTCCAACACGATTTGTTCCTGGCAGGGCTTACGGATAAAGTCGTCACAGCCCAGGGACAGCGCTACCAGGCGGTCCTCCTCAAAGGCATTGGCGGTAAGCGCCAGAATGATGGGGGATTCCTCCTCATAGCGGGCCTTGATGGCGCGGGTAGCCTCATAGCCATCCATCACGGGCATACGCATGTCCATCCAAATCAAGTGGGGCCGCCAGTGCTGGCAAACGTGCAGCGCCTCCTGGCCGTTGGTGGCCTCTCGTACCTCAAATCCCACAGACGTGAGCAGGCGCAGCAGCAGTTGGCGGTTCTCCCATTTGTCTTCAACTACCAGGACATGGTAGTTAGGCTGATCGGGTTCCAGCCCAATGACTCGACGGCAGGGCACCACCGGGGGCACTTCCGACTCATCGGCTGACTTGAGGGGAATGGCAAAGCGGAAAGTGGAGCCTGCCCCCGGCTTACTCTCCACCGTAATGGTCCCTCCCATAAGGCGCACAAAGGTTTGGCTGATGGGGAGTCCCAAACCCGTACCCTCCTGCGATCGCCGTCCGCTTTCGGTTTGACCAAAGGCTTCAAACAGGTACTTCAAATCCTTGGGATCGATGCCCAACCCCGTGTCTTCTACCTCAAAGTGCAGGAGGGGGTAAGTCCTGAATGGCGCAGCTTCATCAGAGACTTCAACCCAGATGCGCAGGGCAACATACCCCGTCTCGGTAAACTTGATGCCATTCCCCAGTAGGTTAATCAGCACCTGGCGCAGCTTACTTTCATCGGCCCGGATGTACTGGGGCACCTCGGGGGCGCGATCGCACACCATGCGCAGTCCCTTTGATTCGGCCTTGAGTTCGAGCATGTCTTCAATAGAGTAGAGCAGCCGATAGAGATCAAGGCTACTTTCATTCAGGGTGAGCTGCCCAGCCTCGATCTTTGACATCTCCAGCACATCATTAATCAGCGAGAGGAGGTGTTCCCCGCTGCGGACAATGATTTCCAGGTGCTCAGTCTGGTCGGGCTGGAGGGAAGCATCGCGGGACATGAGCTGGGCAAACCCCAGGATGGCATTGAGGGGCGTGCGCAGCTCGTGGCTCATGTTGGCCAGAAACTTGCTCTTAGCCGTATTCGCGGCGTCTGCCGCCTCTTTGGCCTGCTGAAGCTGCTTCAGAAATTCTGCCTGCTGCAGGGCCACGCCGAGCTGGGTGGCAATTTGGGTCACAAACTCCCGGTCCTGATTGGTCCAATGGCGCGGGCCAGCGCACTGGTGGATGCACAGCAGGCCCCATAATTCGTCCCCCTTGATCAAAGGCACCACCAGGTTTGCCCGCACCTGGAACTGATCGAGGATCTGACGGTAGCAGTCCTGCAGCTTCGCCTCATGAATGTCGTCTAGCGACCAGATGCGCCCCCGGCGATAGTCCTCTGCTCGATGCTCGGCAAAGCAGTGGTCCTCAAGCTGGTTGCAGATAGCGGATGTGTATTTGGGCAATACGTCCTCCGCCACAAATTCGCCCCGATGCCAGTTGGTGCCGGGAATAAACTGCAGCATGGCCACCCGGTCGGCCTGCAGCAACTGCCGTACCTCGGTAGCGGTGGTTTGAAAGATGGTGTTTAAGTCGAGGGAATAGCGGATTTTATCGATGATTTTGGCCACCGCCCGTTCCCGCTCTGCTTCTTGCTCCAGTTCCTTAGCTCGTTGTCGTAGTTGAATTTCCAGCGTCGTTTGCAAAGTGGTAGACCGCTGTTCGGCCCGTCCCAGTAATTCCGCCTGCTGTAGGGCTACTCCCAGATGGCTGCTGACTTCAACCAGGAAATTGGTGTCGTGGTCCTGCCACTGGCGCGGTTCGGCATTCTGATAAGCAGCCAGCAGGCCCCAGAGGGACTGGTTCTGGTAGATCGCGACAATGGCGTAGGCACGGGCCTGGAGGCTTTCCAGGAGCTGGATGTAGCAGTCGGAGAAACCCGCTTCGTAGATGTCGCTGACGACCCGAAAGACTTTGCCGTGGGCGTTGAAGCCCCCTTCCGTTGCCTGGAGGTAGGTGTCTGTCAGGGCCGCATCTGCCAGGTTCCTGATGCTGCAGTCGCTGATGTCGCGGCACAGTCCGGAATGCTCTTGCTGCTCTCGAAGCAGGGACTTCCAGCCAGGACCAACGGCTTCGACCACAAAGCGTCCGCTCCAGTCTTTGTTGAAGCGGTAGATGGCCACCCGGTCGGCCTGAATGAGCTGCCGGACTTCCTGGGCCGTGGTTTGAAAAATGGTGTCGATGTCGAGCGATCGCCGAATTTTATCAATGATCATTGCCACCGCTCGCTCCCGCTCCAGCGCCTGCTGCAGTTGCTGAGACTGGCGGCGGAGCTGATCCACTGCCTGGGTGTGCTGTAGCGCTACTCCCACCTGGCTGCCGATGCGAGCCAGCAAGTTGACCTCTTCGGATTTCCAGGCGCGGGGGCCAGAATGCTGGTAGGCCGCCATCAGGCCCCACAGGGTAGTGCCGACAAAGATGGGAACCACACAGTACGCCCGCACCTGAAACTGCTCCAAAATCTCCAGGTGACAAGCCGTATGCCCAGCCCGGTAGACGTCGTCCACGGCAAAGGATTCCTGGTGCCGATAGCGCCCGCCTGTGGTTTCCTGTAGGTAGCTGTCGGCCCAGGTGGTGCGGATACTGTCGCCAATAATCAGCGGTCGCCAGCCCTGGGCCAGCGACTCCCAGACGAATTCGCCGCTCCAGTCCGCATGGAAACGGTAGACGGAGACGCGATCGCACCCCAGCAGTGCCCGTGTCTCCCCGGCAGCCGTGCTGAAGATCACGTCAGTATCCAGGGTTTGCCGAATCTTGCGAATGACCCGATTAATGGCCGTTTCGCGCTGGGTCTGCAGGGTTAGCTCATCGGCCCGCTTGCGCAGCTCGGTCACCAGGGACGTTTGCAGCATCTCCGACCGCCGCTGGGCCTCAGCCAGAGTTTTAGCATGGGCGATCGCCAACCCCAGGTGCTCGGCCACTGTTGCCAGAGCCTGAATTTCCTCCGATGTCCACTCTCGCCAGGTAGAGCACTGATGGACGCAGAGCAGGCCCCAGAGTTCGTCGGCGACAAACACGGGAGCCGACAGCCCCGTTTGAGTCCCTAGCTGTTCCAGTAGCAGGAGGGACGCATCGGTCCAACCGTCTAGCTGACTGAGGCGGACGACCTCTCCCTTTTGGGCGGCGGTCAGCAGGCGATCGCCAATCGGGGGCGATCGTCGCGGCAGTTGCTTGAGGGAGGGAAACTCGGGCGGCCTATGCTCAGCCACCACCTCATCGTAGCCGTAGCTACGGTGGGCAGCGCAGCGGATCAGCACTCCCCGTTCTGCCTGCAGCATTTGCACCACAGCGGTCACTGCGGTTTGCAGGACATGGTCTAGCCCGGATGCCCGCCAAATTTGGCTGATTGCCGTCAGCGTTTTAGGCAGTGCGGATGCCTGAGCAGGAAGGACAGGCTGCGATCGCTCTAGCCTCTGGATTCGCAGGCTGAGCTGCTCAAGCTCACGCTTGAGGGAGTATTCGGAGGATGGGTCGCTATGCATAGACTCTATTTTGAGTTCGCCGCTACAGCCGAGGGAATCCTACCCAGAGTTCCCACAGCCAGGACTTTTGCTACGTTGACGTAAACATTTGCAATTCAAAGCTCAGTTTGTATGGCGTTACGCTTTCACGTTAGGACATTTAAGAGGTGTGGAACCCCACTCAAACCTTAGCCCGTAGGGCTGTAGCCCATTGCCCTCACTGCGGGTTGGTGCTCGACCGGGACATGAATTCAGCAATCAATATCTTGAATCGGGTTTATAGGACGGTTGGACTGCCGTTCTCTGGCTGTGGAGGCTTAGGGGATACCCTGCCTGGGATGCAGCAACTCTCAATCGTGAGGTTGGGAAGCTCCCGCTATACCGCTAGCGGTTAGCGGGAGAGGATGTCACAGCTCGGTCAAAATTGGCGCTGGTATTTCAGACGGTTGATCTCCAGACTATAGCGATTTCTAAAAATCTTTAAGAAAATTAGCTCAATCGGCGCTGCATTCCAGACGAAATAAGGCAAAATGTTAGACCATTAACGCCTTTTTGGCTTCAGGGATTTATCACGCTGCCGATTCTGGCATCTGGAGGGTGCAATCCGGTCGTATCAAGCTCGAAGGAAGTTCATTCCTAACAGCTTTGGTGCATAAAGTTGTCTCATTATCCTGGTACTAGGAGGAACGCATGGGTTCATCTGTGAGGAGATGTCGAACCGCTGTCCATAACCCCATCTATCCACAGGGGGAAAATGCCGCTTCATCATCGCTACAGGGAGGCAATCGGGGGACTCCCCAATCCATTAACAGGCAACCCCTCCAGAGAATGGCGATCGCCGCCGTTAGCATGACCGCGATGATGATTAGTTTACAGCCCCGTCCCGCCTTCAGCCAGCTTGAGACCGCCTCTGTGCCAGTACCCGAGTGGTTTGCCGCTGGTCCATCTGCCGCTGCCGCCCCTCCCCCAACTGCGCCGCCACCCCGCCGCCTCGCTCAGGCAACCGCTCCTAGGTCCAGCGCCTCAAACCATCTGCTGTTTGTGAATCCGGCGTTGGGAGACGATGCCAGCGGTGTAGGCAGTCAGCGATCGCCCTTCCGCACCATCACCCATGCCCTGGAGGTCGCCCCCGCGGGCAGCACCATCTTCCTCGCAGCCGGGACCTACAGCGCCGCCAGCGGCGAGCAGTTTCCCATTCGCCTGCGTTCTGACATCACCCTCCAAGGAGATACGAGCAGCCGAGGGCAGGGCATTCTCATTCGCGGCGGCGGCGAGTTTCTGAGCCCGACCTTTGCTCGCCAAAACGTCACCCTCCTCGGAGCCAGCGGGGCCACCCTGACAGGCGTCACCGTCACCAATCCCAATCCCCGTGGCTATGGCCTCTGGATCGAATCCACCAGTCCCACGGTGCTGCACAATACCTTTACGGGAAGTCGGCACGACGGCATTTCGGTCAACGGCAGCAGCCGCGCCGTCATTCGCAATAACCACTTCCACCGCAACGGGGCCAACGGCATCACCATCTACGGCACTGCCCAGCCGCTAGTGGAGAACAACCAGTTTGAGGAAACGGGCTACGGCATCAACGTCGGGCAGCAGGCAACTCCGCAACTGGTGGGCAATCAGATTGTGCGGAATCGGGCCGGAGTCGTGGTGCAGGGCAGTGCTCGTCCCGTGCTGCGGCAAAACGTAATCGCGCAGAACCAGCAGGACGGGGTGGTGGCGATCGCCGCAGCCGTTCCCAATATGGGCACCGTAGCAGACCCCGGAGAAAATCAAATCCAGGACAACGGTCAGCAGGACGTGAACGCCGAGGTGGCCCAGCACGATATTCCCGTCGCTGGCAACCAGATTGACCAGAACCGCACCAGCGGGTCGCTGGACTTCAGTGGAGAAGTGGCGATCGCCCCAACCGCCGCGTCACCGGCCCGCAGTACGTCAGCCCAGTTTCCCCGCATTGTCCTACCCTTCGACCGGCAGTCCGCTGAGGCGGATGCCCCGCCGGAACCCCAAACCGCCAACCGCCAGGAGTCGTCTCCAGCGGCTCAGCCAGAGGCGACGAGCGTCCCGAGCACCCAGCCGTCAGTCGCGCCGGCAGCGGTCAGCTCCGCCTTTCCCCGCCCATCGGCGATCGAAAGTGAATCTTCGCCCTCTGATGAATCGGCCCAGTTTGCGACGGGAGGCTCGCGCCCGCCCTCAACCTCACTGGAGATGTTTGTGCAGCCCACCGCTCCGGCGATCGCCAGTCCTAGCCCGACGGCTTCCTCTCCAGAGGCACCCCGTCCAGAAGCTGCACCACCCCCGACCCTGACGACGACGGCCCCCATCCCCATTCCGGTGATTGCTCCCCGATCGGCCCCAGCGGCACCGCCGGCGGCCCAGCCTCAGGCTGAGCCTACCCTCCCCCAGGCCGAACCCGTCGCCGTCCGCCCCGCCCGCACCGAGGCTCAGGCCCCCATTCCCCTCCGGGTGATTTTTCCTGAGGCCCAGGCTGCCGCTCCAGCTCCAGCACCGGTTCCTGCCGCCGCAGCGCCCGTCCAGACCACTCCCGCCGCCCCCCGCCCGGTGCGCAATGCTAACCTGCTGCCCGTCCCGACAACATCGGTGCCCACCGGCCACCTGGGAGGACTCCAAACCATTCGCGTTGCCAGCAATGCCCTCAATCCGATGACGAATGCCCAGCGGGCATCAATGCTGGGACTGCGCTACCGGGTGGTGGTGGAAGCGGGGAACGAACGAGCGCAAAATGCGGTGCGATCGCTCGTCCCTGGAGCCTTCCGCACTCGTATTAATGGTCGCACGGTGATGCAGGCAGGGGCCTTTGCCAGCCTGGAAAACGCCAATGCTGTTGCCCGTCAGCTGGTCAGCAGTGGCCTGCGGGCGGAAGTACAGCCGATTGAGTAGGGGGCGATCGCTCCCCCCAGTGTGAAGAAGCTTGAAAAATTTAGCCGCCCATAGCAATTTTGTCACCCTTCCTGGGTACCCGAATAGGCTTACTATCGTTGGGTTTTGCGGCCAGGGGTTGAACTGCTATTGGGGGAAGCTCGGCAGCCCGATTTGCCATCCCCCAATGGAAGGAATTGTCACGACGATTTGCCGATTTTATTTAGGCGAAATGGCATCTGCCGACTCGCTCAGGGATCGCTGCTTGGTCAAAATGCTCTTCATGTGCTTCTTGACCGTATTCGGCGTGATCTCTAGAGCTGAAGCTATTTGCTTGTAGGTGTAGTTTGCGCGATAGAGTAACCAGACCTCCTGCTCTCGCGGAGTTAGGCCAAATCGCCTAGACTCTTCCAGGGCAATGTTTCGAGCGAACTGATTTTGATCTTCCATTCTCAATAATAAGAAGTTGCCACTAGCATGATTTCCCTGCATCCAGCGGGCATGCACCTGAAAGATGGTCGAGCAGTCAACAAAAATCATTGAGTTATTCTGCCAACTTTGCTGGGGAAAAAGCCGCCGACTCTCAACCATGAATGCCTTAATATGGGCGATTTCCTGCGGTAGATCTAGCCTCGAATCTTCATGGCGACTAATTCTTTGAATAATGGCGATCGCCTGCTGATTGACGTGGATTAAGGCACCGATCTCGTTAAATAAAAGAATGCCCTCAATATAGTCTGGAAAAGATTTTTCTATCGGCACTGCATGCTTCTTTTCGTGATCTAGTGAGACTGCTTCAAAATCATCGAAAGAAAAGCTGGAAAGCTGTCTGGAAGGGAGTTTGGGAATGGCAGAAGTGAAAATTGCCATGCATTATTTGCCTCAATAATTAGTAGGATAGCCTTGTAATTAACTACTATTTAACGTCCGTAGATGCAAGCCTAAGCTCAACGCCTCTGCACGGTTTCACTGGGCAGTGAGTCATAGCTAACTCTCCGGTAGACCAATGGCAAATACACGACTGGATGGCGATCGCTCCAAAAAAGCACGTTCCAATATTTAGGATACCTAACGTTCATGTGGCCATAACTAAAAATATCATTAAGCGGTTGGCTGCAATTGCGCGTCAGGTTGCCGCGAGGTCGGGTTAGCGGATTGAACTAAATATCTAGCGTTTTCGTCAGCGAGCACAGCGATCCTACGCTACATCTGTTTATTTACTAAAAAATTAAAGGCAGCCACGGGGTATCCGGGAGGGGTAATTTTCAAACCCGGCCAAATTTGTAACGATGATGACCACAAGCAGCTATTCATCGACCTCCAACTCTGGAAAAGTTCCATGCGAGGGCTCAAGTGAGGGCTGTTTGAGTCATTCACAAACATTAAGCGAGGATACTTCCATGCCGATGACTCTACCCGTAGTCGAACACACCTCTGAAAACGTCGATCCCACTAACATCGCAGAACCCCCTGCGGAAATGGCCGCTAAGCTGCCAGCCCAGGGAGGTCTCTATAGCGATACTGAAACCTACAGCCGTGAGATCCTTGGACAAAGCCAGTTCGAACTGTATCAACTGAAAGCCACCGGGGTGCGGGGTCAGCTTCCTCCCTGGGGGCCTCACCCGGAGCAGTCCAAGCACATCATCGACACTGACGAAGATATGCGCATCGGACTGATCATCAAGTTCGATCAAAGCCCTTTGACCAAGCTATTGCTGTGTCTAGGCGTTGATATCAGTGCCTACTTCCACTTTGAAGGATTTGGCCATGCAGCCGCCGAGCGGGATCTGAAGGTAACTGTCAAATCCAAGGAAAATCAGTTCAAGTACTGGGTTGGTGACGTCATCAAGCCCCAAGAGCTAGGACTGAACAAAGGCTACTACATGGTTGGAGCTACCGTTGAAGTGGGTCCAATGACCGACAGATGTGGTCAGTATATCTTTGGTTACGGCTACATTGGCGAGCGGCGCGTTCAAATTGCTGAACAGCCCTTCAGCTAATTTCCTACCTCTCACCTTCAGCTATAGCTTTACGCTTTCGCGTTAGGACGCTCAGGAGGTATGGAACCCCCGCGACGCGGGGGTTCCATACTCAAACCTTAGCCCGTAGGGCTTTACACATAAAGCCCCCGTTGAAAAACGGGGGTCGCCATCACCAGTATTGCAACCCGATGATATCAGCCTGGGACTTATTTCTGCCCCAGGCACCAGCGGAGATTAGCTATGACGACCGAATCTACTCCTCAAGATCATGCTGCATGGCAGACGCAGGCTTCGTTTCTCCTAGAGTTTCAGACCCGGGCTGTGGACGAGTCTCTAGAGGAACAAACCTATATTGTCTTTCAAGAAAATGAGGAACAGCGAACCTTTCCTGGCCTCTGCGGTGAACCCGCCCAAAACTGGATGTTAGAGAGATACCGCTCTAGCTCCCATGAGCCAAGTTCGTCGGCAGAAGCCGCAGCGACAGCTTCAGCAGAATCAGAAGCGGAACCTGAGCCTGCCTCCCCAGCAGAGACGGATACATCTCTACCAGATGCCTCTCAATCCAATCAGGCAGAGGCAGCCCAACCAGATGAGTCTCCATCAGATGAGTCTCAAGCAGGCGAGGCCCAAGCAGGCGAGGCTCAGGCAGGCGAGGCTCAAGCAGAGGACGCCCAGCCAGAAGCATCCCCATCGGAGGAATCTCAGTCGGCAACAGCTGCGACCGAGGAGACGGCAGATTCCTCCTCCCAGGCCGAAGTGCTGCTTACGCTCAAGGTCCTTAAAGTACGGCTGTTTCAACCCCCCAAGTCAGCTAGACCTATTGTTATCAGTAACGGCATTTACAGCACCCCTAGCCCCCTTCTGGCAAAAAAGTTGTTTGACCTAGAAATCTTTTTTGAGCTACCTGAACTTGCTCGCATGTCTCTACCTGATCGGGTGAGCTATTCGCTGGATGGCTTTGCCAAGTCCATCGACTCCCCTGGCTTGTCCTTGCCGCTGGGAAGCTCTCAGCCCAGTCCGCTAGAAGACTATCGCTCGCACTATCAAACTACCCTTACACAGATTTCTCTGCCGTCGGGACTTTACCGAGTGCAGTTGCTGATTAACTTTATCGGTGCCCCCATTCCGTTTGGGTTTTATGACATTCCACGTTTTCAGGTGGTTCAGTAGCAGTACCACCGTAAGTTTTTATCATGAGTGCTTTCGATTGGCAGAGGTTTCTTGAAAACTGGAGTCGTGAGTACATAGCCTGTACCCAAAATACGAAGCAGCTTCCTGCAGAAGTTTTAGAAACTTCCTGGCTAGGATTTCCAGGCGCAACAGAAGAGCAAATTTTGGCAGCAGAAGCCCGTTTAGTCGTCGAATTACCACCTTCTTACCGCGAGTTTTTAAAGGTGAGCAATGGTTGGCGTCAGACGACTCCTTTTATTTACAGAATTCTGGCGATCGAAGAGGTGGAGTGGTTTCACGTCAGACACGCCGAATGGATTGCATCTTTTGTTAGGGAATTCAATAGCTCGCGAAGTTCTACACAGGTTGCTAATCAGCGCAATGGCTTACCAAATGGCTATGCCGTCTCTGATGCCGAATATTTTGTTTACGGCGATGAGCAGGACTGCAGCAAAATTCGCGTTGAATATCTGAGCACAAATTTAGAAATTAGTGAGAGGGGGGAGTCTTCAATTTATCTCCTTAATCCAAGGGTAGTTGGTCGGCAAGGGGAGTGGGAAGCCTGGTTCTTTGGAGACTGGCTTCCAGGGGCGGATAGGTACTCATCTTTCCAAACCATGATGGAAGCCGAATATCGCAATTTTCTGGAAATGAAGGAGGTTTTATAGCCACCTAATTCATACCAGTCGCCCGTAGACCATCAGTGGAAAATCAAGCGCCATGAAAGTACCTGCCGTTGACAACCTTGAAGTTGTAAATGCTCCAGCATCCCAGAGCCAGCATCAGTCGTGCAAAGATTTCACAGAAAAGCAAGATGGCTTGTTTGCTAGGATAGCGATCGAGGAGTGCATTGGTGGAATTTTAGTTTTTTCAGACCAGAAACAGCTCATCTATGCCAGTGACAGCGCCCATAGCGTTTTGCGCCAACTACACCAGGATGATGCTGTGGAGCGCTTAATTCCAAATGAGATTCAGCATATTTGCGAATCGTTGGTGCAAAGCCGTCATCTCTTTCCCGATCAAAACTGGCTAATGGAGTTTGATATCTTCACCAGCGCGGCAACGACTTTGCACATCCGCTCTCGCTGGTTCAGCATTGACGGCATCGATCGCCCCTGTCTACTGCTCACCATCGAAGACCGGCAGCAGGCGATCGCCAACATTGTCCTAGAAGAAGCCGACCGCTATGGCCTCACCCGTCGAGAAAAGGAGGTCTGGCTGCTGCAGCACAACGGCTCCACCTACAAGCAGATTGCCGAACAGCTTGGGATCACGCCAAACACCGTCAAGAAGCACGTGCGCAGCATCTACGCCAAGAAGAAGAAGCCGCCAGAGCCGGGTGAGGTCAAGCACTGAGCAACAGTAACCGTGGGCTCAAACCACCGGATTGAAGGAGCTACCCATTTCAGCACGCACCGCATCATTGGACGTTAACACAAATAGCCGGACTGGCGAGGTGTTGTCTAGGGCCACATCCTCAAACAGAGCCGTTGCCGCAGAGAGGCTGAAGTCGATGTCGGTGATGCCGTCTGGCTGGATTTCAAATCCATCCGTGACGTTAAAGCCGGGGGGAATCGTCACCGCAATGTCGGGAGTAGAGTCATCAAAAATCCAGCGCGGCACGTCGGCCTCAGACTGAGCCAGAAGAAAGCCGATGTCAGTAGGCTCGCTAACGGTGTCCAGGCTAATAACGGGAACGATTAGGGCATCCGGGGCATGAATCAGCTCCACCAGAGTATCTGCGTCAGAGGTGGCGGCTCCGGTGACATCCCCTTCCCGCAGCCAAGGACGCACCGCTCGCACCATGCTATTCAGGTCCGTAATGGCCTGCCAGCGTTCAGGAGCTTTGTCCGCCTCCTTTTGGTTCACCTGAAACCAGGCGAGTCCCTTGGCTCCAGCAGCGATCGCCATCATGCCCTGGGCCAGAATTTCCTGGGGATCGGGCTGTACGCTAAACCCATCGCCAAAGAGGGAACTGCGGTTCCAAACCGGAGAAAGGCCCTGGGTATACATCCAGGTAGTCAGCGGCATGTGGTTGTTGCGCGTGTTGCGGAGATAGTCAAAAGTAGCTCGCAGGGGCGGATGATTGCCAAAGGCGGTGATGTGGGGCGCACCCGCAGCCGTATAGAAGTCAATGCCCTGGATATCGGCCATCCCGGCAAAGGTGCCAATGAGCTTATTGGTTTTGCCGCCGTTGAAGGTGGGAAGCTCGGGATAGCGCCGCCACGATCGCATGGAGTCGCGCGCCTTGATAGCCGGAATCGGAATGCCGGTTTCATCATCATAGATAGCGTCGTCCGACTCGTCCCCGGTCATCACCGCAACGATGCCCGAAGTATCCGCAAGGTCGGGAAAGTTTTTCCCTGGTGCAACAAATGGACTGTAGTCGATAAAAGCGCCAAAGTCTTCCAGATTGGCCAGCTCATCGTTGAGCAGTTGGTAGGGGTCGCATGCCCCATCCTCACAGGTACCGCCATTGACAAAGATGGTATCAATGCCTGCCTCCCGAACGCTGAGGTAGTTCTCCAGCTCCCCTGAGGGAAAGGGACGTTCGGAGGTGTTGTTCCACGCCATCACCGGGAAAAACTCTGGAATCACCCGGCCCGTCCCCACTGCTGCTGGGGCGTCGGCGTACTCCACCACCACTGTCCAAGCCTGCCCAGGGGCCATCGGTGTGGCTAGGGGAATTTCCCAAAGGGCGTGGGTATTGGCAGCCAGATCAGGGCTGGGAAGCAGGGATGCGCCCGCAGCGTCTGCACTAGCGATCGCATTCTGGGGAGCCAGCATGTCCACGCCATTCACCCAAAGGTGCTCGACCCGATGGGCTACGGTATCCGTGTTTCGCACGTGAATTAACAGGCGAGAATAGTCGTCTGTGGTGGTGACATAGGTGAGGGGGGCGGGGGTTTGGGCAACGGCAAACTGCCCCTCTACAGCAAATCCGTTGCGGGTTTCCACCTGGATGGTGGCGCTGGTAAGGGCATCCCACTTGGGATCGCGGGAATGGAAGTTGACCCAGATGGGTTCCCCCGCCTGCGCCTGCTCCGGCCAAACGTGGACCCATTCAAAGGGTGGGGTAACAGCAGGATTCTCTTCGTAAATCACCTGCCGCTCAATGCCATCGATCAACACGTTTTGCACCCGACCGGAGGTTTGGGCGATCGCCGCAATCTGCACCCGTCCACCCGTCAACGGTTCGGGGGTATCTTCGGCGTATATTTCATTGGGAAAAAAGTAGTCCTTGCGATAGGTGGCAAAGATCGGAGAATCGCCTGTTTGACTACTTGCTAGAGTGCTGGTCCGCCCCCCAGCCGTCAATTCGTCGCTCCCTCCACCCTCTGCACCACTGCCACCGACTAGCGGCTGATAGCCAATCGCCTGCTGCGCATCAAGACTTTGAAGGTAAAAATCATTCCCCTTCTCCATCAATAGGTTGAGTTGATCGTCTACTGGCAGTAAGGCTTGGGATGGGCGATCAAAGGCGCTAAGTATGCCTAGGTCCAGAGGTCTGGCATCTAAACCCGCTGGGCGGAGAACTGCGGAGGCAAGCGAATCATCGAGCTGACGGTCAATGATGGGTTCCATTGTTTTAGACTCCAGGAAAAGGCGAGGTCAACGAACCCACAGGCGCATCAATGGGAGAGGCGATCGCCCAGCTCCATGCCCTCACGTTGGTCGAGGCACTGTCGAATCGCTGCTACCAAATGTTGGAGGTTAAAGGGTTTCGAGAAATAGGCATCGGCTCCCGCAGCCAGACAGCGATCGCGATCGCTCTCCATAGCCAGGGCCGTGAGGGCGATGATGGGAATTTGGTGGAGTTGGAGATTCCGACGGAGGGTGAGGATTGCCGCGAGCCCGTCCAAATCTGGCATTTGAATATCCATCAGCACCAAGTCGGGATGGTAGGTTTGAGTCAAGTCCACCGCTTCCTGGCCATTTTTAGCGATGAGCAGTCGATAGCTGTGTGCCTCCAGGTAATCGGCGAGGGTGGCGATGTTGTCTGGGTTATCCTCCGCCAGCAAAATGAGGGGGCATTCACCAGAATCGACTTCCCCAGCGTTGGCTGGAGTCGGGAGTGGATAGGCCGCGGCGCGAGCATTCAGCCGAGGGGTGGACACATGGGTCGGTGCATAGTTGGAATGGTAGGGCAGGTGCACGGTGAAGCAACTGCCGTGGTTGAGCTGGCTGGTGAGGCTGACCCGGCCCCCGTGCAGCTCTACAATTTGCTTGACCAGCACCAGTCCCAGCCCCGTGCCTTCGTAGCGACGACTGAGGCGACTGTCAATCTGGACAAAGGGGCGAAAGAGCTTGGCCTGGTCCTCAGGGGCAATGCCGATGCCCGTATCGGTGACGGAGAAGAGAATCCAGGATTGGGGCTGCAGGCCCTCTGGCTGCATCGGCGGCTGGCGTAGGGACGTGGCGATCGCCTCGTGGTGGCCATTTAGCGTTTGGAACTCTGGATGCTGCACCCCCACCTCCAGGGAGACCCGACCGCCGTCAGGGGTGAATTTAACCGCGTTGTTCAGCAGGTTGATCAGCACCTGCCGCATCCGGCGTTCATCAACGGCGATCGCTCCCATAGGAGTGGGCAGCACCAAATCGAGCTGAATTTGCTTGTTGAGGGCCTGCTGTTCAACAAAGGAGAGACTGGAGCTACAGAGGTCGCTGACCATCACCGAGGAAATTTCCAGCTCTAGCTTGCCTGCCGAAATTTTTGAGAGGTCCAGAATATCGTTAATCAACGTGAGCAGATGCTGCCCGCTGCTGTGGATGATCTCTAGATACTGGCGTTGCTTCTCGTTGAGTTCGCCAAAAACCTCCTCCCGCAGCACCTCAGACATGCCCAGGATGGCGGTGAGGGGCGTGCGCAGTTCATGGCTCATGTTGGCCAGAAACTCATCCTTGAGCTGGGTGGCGCGGGCCAGTTCTGCATTGGTGCGCTCTAGCTGCCGCTCATATTCTTTGTGAACCCGCATATCTCGCATGATGGTGGAGATATATTCCACCTCTCCCTGGGGCGAGCGGTGCGCCAGCAGCAGTTGGGAGACGGGGATTTCCTCGCCCTTGTCATTGAGGAGGGCGGTTTCTCCCAGCCAGCTTCCCGTGGCGATCGCCATGGGCAGGGCCTGCTGCTCCAGCAGCTCGACGACCCACGGGGGGTGATAATCTGCCGGGGTGAGTTGGGTGAGGTCAATATGGTCGCCGAGGCCGCAGATCTGCCGGATGGCGCGATTATTCCAGAGCATCTGCCGCGACTGGGCATCGGCCATGCCGATGTAGTCGGTTGAGGCTTCCAGGATTGCGATCAGGCGGTGCTGCTTCTGCTCTAGGCGTTTGCGATCGCTAATGTCCGTCACCCGTACCAGATGCAGGGTGCGCTCCGCTACGGTGATCGAGGTCGCAGCGATGTTGCCCCAGAAGATGCGCCCCCGCCGGGTGACGTACTCCGTTTCTCGTTTCCAGGAGCCATGAGCCTCCAGGTCTGCCAGAATTGCGGCGACCTCGTCTTCGGAGTAGGGACGGCGCTGTAAGGTCTTATCTCCTTTGATGCCGATCAGTTCCGACTTGTCCGCCGCCTCAAAGAGCTGAACGGCCTGCTGATTGCAGTCCAGAGTCAGGAGCGTCTGCGGATCGACTAGGAACAGGGCATCAGCGGACTCCTCGAAAATGGCCTCGCGTAAATCCCGGCTATATCTCAGCTCGGCTTCGGCCTGCTTGCGCCGGGTGATGTCGGTTTCCGAGCCACTCATGCGGACAACTTGCCCAGATTCGTCCCGCAGGGCCTGGGCGCGATCGAGCACCCAGAGGTAAGCGCCGTCTTTGCACTGAGATCGATATTCGGCAGTGAAAAATTCGGTGCGGCCCGCCAGATGCTCGTCCAAAGCTGACGCGACGCGATCGTAGTCTTCGGGGTGAATACGGCTGAGGCACTCGTCCGGGGAGTCGCCGATCTCGTCATCGGCAAACCCCCGCATCTGCTTCCAGCGGCTGGAAAAGAAAACTTTGTTGGTCCGCAAATTCCAGTCCCAGATGCCGTCGTTGGCTCCCTTCAGGGCAAGCTGCCAGCGTTCTTCACTGACCTGTAGGGCCTGGGTGCGCTCAGCTACCCGGCGTTCTAGGTCGCGGTTGAGCTGTTCTAAGGACTGCATGGCCTGCTGCCGCTCAATGGCAATGCCCGCAAGGTTGGCGGCTCGGGTGACGCACTCAATTTCTTTAGATTGAGGGACGCGGATTTCTCGATAGTAGACGCCAAACGTCCCCAGCGAACGCCCGTCGCTGGCAAAAATCGGCACCGACCAGCAGGCCCTCAGGCCAAACCTCGCCGCCAGATCGCGGTAGTTCTGCCAGAGCGGATCGGTGGCAATATCGGAGACGATGACAGGCTCCCGACGATAGAGGGCGGTCCCGCAGGAGCCAACGCCTTCACCGATGGCAATACCGTTGGTCGCCTCCCGATAGGCCGCCGGTAGGCGGAGGGCAGGACCACAGCGGAGGATACCGTCGTCATCGCACAGCATAAGGGAGCAGATGGCTCCTGCCAGGTGCAGATCCATCACGCCAATCAGGGTTGCCAAGATTTCCGGCAGGGGGTCGGCCCTGGCAATGCGCTCCAGGATGGCATTTTGCGACTCTAGCCGGAGTTCGGCCCACTTGCGATCGCTAATATCCCGCGCCACCCACAGCACTGTATCTGCCGTCAGGCAAGAGCAGGTGGCGGCAAACCACCATTCCCGGTCGTTGATATGCAGGCTGTATTCGTACTCCTGAGCCTGCCCAGAGTCCAAAGTTTGCTGGATACAGTCCAGGAAGAAGGACGCCTTAGCGGCGGGAAAAATTGCGCTTAGGGGCCTGCCCAGCAATTCATGACTGGGGCGATAGAGGCCAGCAGAGCGATCAGAGGGAACTTCCACGTAAATCCCCTGCCGGTCAAGCACCAGCACAACGTCATTTTTGGCCGCAAAGGGATGATGGAGCGAGGCTTCAAACCGGCGTCGAGCCTGGGATTCTGCCTGCAGTTGCTGATGGGCGATGTGCTGCTGAATGGCGATCGCCAACTGTACCCCCACCTCCCGCAGCAGCGTAGCCTCCCCCTCCTGCCAGTGGCGATAGCTAGCGCACTGATGGCCGGTCAGCAATCCCCACACTCGGCCTGACACCATAATGGGCGCACTCAAGCTGGTTTTAAACTGATACTGCTCCATCAGACGCAGATAGTGATCGGCATATTGCGTCTCAAAGGAGCGATCGGCAGCCCCGCAGTCAGGGGGCTGGGCAGTTCGCTCTAGAAAATAGTTGGAGGACGCCAGCGTTTGCCCCAGCATTGGACGCCATCCTGCCGCCAGAGATTCGGCGATAACCACGCCGCTCCCGTCGAGCTGAAACTGGCAAACCACCAGGCGATCGCACTGGAGCATATGCCGCAGTGCCGACACTGCCGCATTCAAAACGGTTTGTAAATCGGCAGCATCGCGAATTTGGGCGGCGATTTGGGTGAGCAACTGTTCCCGGTTCGCCTGGGCCTGCATCTCGCGCGTATGCCGCCGCATTAGGAGTAACCCCAGACTCTCTGGCGTCAGCACTCCCATCACCTCGCCTCCCCGATCTACTACGGGCAGATGGCGGATCTGATGCTGCTCAAACAGCTTGAGGGGAATCTGCACGTCAATGGCGTCTGACAGATGAAGCGCGGGGACGGGGCTGGTCATGATCGCGGCGATCGCCACCTCTGCCGGGTTCTGGCCGCTAGCCATCAGGCGGACGAGGTCATGCGCGGTCACCAGACCCACCAGGCGATCGCCCTCCTGCACCAATACACAGCCCTGCTGGGCCTGAATCAGCCAGGAGCCAGCTTCAGTAGATTGAGCTTTAGCAGCACCCTCCTCCCCGGCCAGACCCAGTAGGCTCATGGCTTTGGCGGCGCGATCGGTGGGGGCTAGCGTGAAGGGCGGGGGGGCGATCGCCTCTGCCAGCTCAGCTTGAGGCAGAAAAGTGGCAGGGGGGTATATCAAGCCAGAACTCCTGCTGCAACCAGTAGCGTCTCGAAGTGACAAATTCCGATGCGGCTAGTCGCCTGGGGACAAGCGGATAAGCCTCCAGTAGGGGCAAATGGTCATTCGCACCTAGGTCATCGGGTCGGCTCATTCTCAGAAATCACCTGAGTTGAGTATTCCCACTGAATCGCTAGAAAATCACGTAACGCTTATTATATTTCAGGCAGCGGCGGAGTAAAGTTACGATTTCTGACAACTTTCTCAGGGTGGATTAACGGAATTTTCTACAGTCTACAGTAGTATCGAATCACCTAGCGTCTTGCTCCGAATTCTGATGCCAGAGTCCGTGCTCCGTAACCATCTTTCTCCGGTAGGGCGATCGCCTCGACCCCCAGCCGCCGCTTCAGATGGTCGGCAACCCGCAGCGCATTGGCCACAATCGTCAGGGTCAGGTTAACGGCCCCCATCGTAGGAATAAAGCTGCTGTCAACCACGTAGAGATTGTCGATGTCGTGGGTCTGACAGTTCAAATTCAGGACGCTGGCTGCGGGGTCCGTCCCAAATTTGCAGGTGCCCGCCTGGTGCCAGACGACCTGTAGCGGCATGCGGTTCACCCAAAACCAGTAGAATCCCTGCTTCTTGAGGTGCTGCTTCAACACGTCGATGAGCTGTTCGTGGGGCTTGAGGTTGTTTTCGGTGTAGTCCAGAATCGTTTCGCCGTTCTGACCGATCCTGACCCGATTCTCCAGCTTGGGAATTTCTTCAGTCGTCACCCAAAAGTCTACAGAATGGTGGGCGATATACTTGAGGATTTCGTTAGGCACCAGGGGACTAGCAAAGCGCTTGAGCCGCTGCCACTTGGCCTTCCCGGTGAGCTGCACCGTTCCTAGGGGATAGTCGGTGTTGGGACCTTTGAAGTAATAGTCGTGAAAGGCCAGAGTCTTTTGGAACCGAGTATTGTTGGGCTTGCGCGACACGGCAGTTACCGCCGAATGGTTGTGCAGCATCAGGTTGCGGCCCACCAGATCGGAGGAGTTCGCTAGCCCGTCGGGGTATTGCTCGGTCGCCGATCGGAGCAGAAGCTTGGCGGAATTGATCGCCCCACAGGATAGAATCACGATGTCTGCTTCAAACCGCTGGGATACGCCGTCCTGGGTGGCCTCAACGGCAGCGATGCGCTGGCCGGCCTCATCGGTCACCAGCCGATCGACGCGGGTGTGGGTTTTCAGGTCTACGTTGGGATACTGGATGGCCTGATCGACGCAGGTCACCTGGGCATCACACTTGGCGTCTACCAGGCAGGGGTACGGATCACAGGTATCGCAGCGAATGCAGCGGCTGTGGTCGGGGTTGTGAACGTTGCGATTTAATGCCAGCGTCGCGTGGAAAGGATGGAGCCCTTCCGCCTTTAAACCGTCCGCCACCTCCTGAATGCGCGGCTCATGGGGAAAGGGGGGATAGGGATAGTCTGCGGATGCGGGCGGCTCGGTGGGGTCTTCGCTGCGATCGCCATGAATCTTGAAGAGATGTTCGGCCTGGGTGTAGTAAGGCTCAAAGTCCTCGTAGTCCAAGCCCCAGGCGGGCGCAATGCCATCATGGTGGTGAATCTCGCCAAAGTCCTCCTGCCGCATGCGCTGAAGCAGGGCTCCATAGACCTTGGTATTACCGCCGACGTAGTAGTGCGTTTCTGGATCAAAGGCTTTGTGATCAGCGTCGTACCACTGCTCATCAACGTAGTAGCGCTCTTCTAGAAACAGTGCATTGGGGTCCCAGTTTGCCTTTTCACGGGGCAGATAGCCACCACGCTCCAGGATCAAGATGCGCTTCCCTGTAGGCGCAAGGGCATAGGCAAGGGTACCACCGCCTGCGCCTGCACCGACAATAATCAGGTCGTATCGCTGGGACATGATGCTGCTCTGCTGTGTTGTTTCTACAGTTTCCCAGTATTCTTCAAATTACTTAATCAAGCGTCTTCCGAATGCTGGATTTGCGGCCCCTTTAGCGTCTGTCAAAAGTACGATGCCATCCCTCTCCAGTCCTGTTTAGGATATTGAGTACTTCAATCTAAACTATCAGTTCTTTTCATTAAAGTTTTCTTTTCAAAAAGCTTCTTTTCAACAAAACCGCTTGCAAATTATTTGCAAACAGGCGCTCAAGCACAATTAATTACAGTTTGTGGGGTAGGTCAGCACAATTAAATTCATATTAGAAAACATATTAGAAAAC
>JBHJGR010000363.1:0-22020 GCA_050331615.1 Elainellaceae cyanobacterium | reverse complement strand
AGCCCCTGCCGGGGGGCCGCACTGCCTAAATAAAATATTTTTATTTTATAATTTCCAACAGCGTTAAAAATCTACCGTTATAAACCCGGGCGCGGCCCCGGGGGGGCCCCTCCCCCGGTTTTCTAACATGAATTTAATTGTGCCGACCTACTTACCATATACCAAAACCTGGCCCCGGCACGGCAGTCTACATCAATCTCCATCAAGGTTTCAGGGGCTGCTTGGCAGGGATACCGATGGCGCGCGGAAATTCGGCGGGCGTGGAGGCGACTTTTTGCAGATGAATGAGGTGGCGATCGCCCCCCGTCAACGGCGTTTGCAGTTGCTCAATCGTCTGAACCTCCCCACCCAGACGCTGCACCACGGGCCGCAGCTCATCGGTTTCCAAGGCAGACCACTGCCCCCGATACAGCACCGCCGCCCCCCCGACTTTAAGCAGCGGCAATGCGTATTCGACCCCTACAGGCGCGGGAGCCACTGCCCGTACCAGCGCCAGATCATAGGTTGCCCGCTGGTCCGACTGCTGCCCCAAAGCTTCTGCCCGATCCGCGAGGCAGGCGATATTCTCCAAGCCAAGGGTGACGACCAGCTTTTCCAGAAAGGCAATTTTCTTGCGGGTGGCATCCAAGAGGGTCATGGTCCAGTGAGGATGGGCGATCGCCACCGGCAATCCCGGAAACCCTGCTCCTGTGCCAATATCGATCACGCGGACTGGGGCAGGCGTTACAGGCTCCGGTGGTGAAGCGGTCTCCGGGGCGGCGGCGTCTGGCAACAAAGGGCGAATGCCGCTGAGGGAATCCCACAGGTGCTTCTCCCAAAACTCGTCGGGCGCGGTGATGCGGGTGAGGTTGAGGGTCTGGTTACCGGCCAGAATGCCGTGGTAGAGCCGCTGGAACTGAGCCTGCTGGGCTGGGCTGGGCTGCCAGCCGAGGGTGGCTTGCCAGAGGGAGGCGTGGTCCGGCAGGAGCGGGGAGGCGGGCGATTCTGACATCACTGAAGTCACGCCCCTCAGGCAGCCTGTAGGCTGGCTGGCTCGGCGGGGGCGAGTTCGCCGTGGTCTAGCGTCCAGCAGCAGTCGGCGATCGCCAGCAAATCGCCCGCATCGTGGGTGACGATGAGTAGACTCCACTCTTGCTTAAGGCTGGCCAGCAGGCTAACGAGCTGGTTGCGCATTGACCAGTCTAGCCCTGCCGTGGGCTCGTCTAGCAGCAGCAGGTAGGGTTGGCGAATCAGCTGAACGGCCAGGGCGAGGCGGCGCTGCTGACCACCACTGAGGGCATGGGGGGCGGTATTGAGCGGTACATGGGAAAGGCCAACGGCGGCGATCGCCTCGTCAATCCGCTCTTTACCTAACTCGGGATGGCCCAGGCGCAGCTCATCCAGCAGGGTGTTGGCGCAGAAGTGGCGTTCGGGAAACTGAAACACCAGCCCGCCCAACTGCTGGAGCTGGTCGGGGGAGAGGTCTTGGTCGCGCCAGAGAATTTTCCCAGAGGTTTTGGTTGCCAGCCCCGCGAGAATTTCCAGGAGGGTGCTCTTGCCAGAGCCGCTGGGGCCAATCACCAGACCCAGCTTGCGGGGAGGCAAATCGAGGTTGATGGACTTGAGGATGGCAGTCGGGGTGGCAGCGGGATGATAAGCCAGATTACGAATATGGAGCATTAATAAAGGGGAATAGTAAACGTCCAACGATTCCGGAGCGGGCGATCGGCGTGCCGTACTGTGTATCAATCTACTCACAGATCTACTCATAGAGTGTAGATCAGGATACCCAAGGTTCTAATAAGTACATAGTCATAAATAAAGCCAGTGGGTGCGCTCCACCATAGCTTTGCTTCTTTGTGGCTACCTGCCTGTCTCTAAGATGGAGCGAAGATGGAGCGAGTGCGCCCATTCCCCAATATTCCCCGGGCTGACCCAGCACGACCACGCCGCTCGACCATCCCAGCCAGTCTCTCTCTCTGAACCCACCCGGTAGATGAAAAGGCCGACCAGTGCTACCGTAATCCATGTCGGTCGTGATGATTAGCCCTCGTTGTTCCTCCCACTGTTTACTCGCGCAAGGTTTACCCACATAAGTCCTATGAAAATCGGAACGAACTGGCCGCCCATCGTGCGCCATCAGCAAATGCCTCAGCAATGGATCAAAAGCCTCCGGGGCGGGGCTGCGGCGATCGCGGGAACGGTGGCGATCGCCCTGGCTACCTGCCCCAATCCCGCCCTGGCTGACCCCTTTCGCAGCAGCACTCCCCGCGACATGGATGACCAGACGGAAGCGGCATTTACGGCCATGTTTGTCGAGGGAAACTACGCTGAAGCGGCTGAGCTGCTAGAGTCTGCCGCCGCCGATGAGCCCATGGCCCTGGCTATGCAGGCATCCATTGCCTACCTCAACCAAGATTGGGACGGGCTGAAGACCTATGCTGACCGCACTCTGGGAGCAGCGCAGCAGCTCATCACCGAGGACCCGCTGCGAGGCCACCTCTACACGGCAGTGGCCCATTTTATGGACGGAGCCTACACTCTCTCCACCGAGGGGACGGTGCGGGCCACTCCCATCGTGCTGGGAAAGCTGCGCCTGGTGTTTGATAATTTCAACCAGGCTGAGAGCATTGACCCCACCGACCCCGAGCTCAACCTGATCAAGGGCTATATGGACCTGATGCTGGCGGTTAATCTGCCCTTCTCCAGCCCAGAGCAGGCGATCGCCCGACTAGAGGAATACGGCTCACCCAGCTACCTGGTACAGCGGGGCCTGGCGGTGGCCTACCGCGACCTGGGGCAGTATGAAGCTGCCATGACCGCAGTGGAGCAGGCCATCGGTGAAACGCCCGATAACCCAGATTTGTACTACCTTAAAGCACAGATTATTCGGCTCCAGGGCGAAGACCTGCAGGAAAGCCTCCAGTACTTCCGCCGAGCCCTTGAGCAGGAAGATCAGCTACCGGGGGAACTGGCCGAGCAGATCGCCTACGAGTTTTGCCGCACCCGTAATGAGCTGCGCGATCGCGACCAAAACTGTCAACGCTGGGTCGAGGAACGGCATGAGCTAGCCGATTCAGACGAAGACGACCTAGACGAGATTTAGGATTGGGCGAGGATAGCCCTACGGGCTAAGGTTTGAGTATGGAATCCCCGCGTCGCAGGGGTTCCATACCTCCTGAGCGTCCTAACGCGAAAGCGTAAAGCCATATCCACCGTTGGTAGAGGCCAATAGCCATTTGCCCCTGCGTCGCTGGTTGAAATCATTTTCAAAAATTTCAATCCCGCAAAACGTAGCCGACGCCCCGCACGGTTTGGATCAGCCGCTTCTCCCCCTCTGCCTCTAGCTTCAGCCGCAGGTAGCGGATATAGACTTCGATGATGTTGGAATCGCCCATGAAGTCGTAGCCCCAGACCTCCTCTAGAATGCGATCGCGGGTGATCACCTGGCGGGGGTAGGAAATCAGATACTCCAGCAGGTCAAACTCCTTGGCGGTGAGTTCAATCAGGCGATCGCCCCGGTAGACCTCCCGCGTCTGGCGGTTGAGGCTGAGGTTGTCGAACCGCAGCAGCTCCGTCTCATCCTCCTGAGTGCGGCGCAGGTGGGCCCGGATGCGAGCCAGCAGCTCCTCGATACTAAAAGGCTTCACCAGGTAGTCATCGGCCCCGGCATCCAATCCGGCGACGCGATCGCTTACCTCATCTTTAGCGGTGAGCAGAATAACGGGCACCTTTGCCCCCGTTTGCCGCAGACGGCGACACACCTCCACCCCCGTCATCCCCGGCATCAGCCAGTCTAGGATGACCAGATCGGGGTTGGCATCGCGAATGGTGGTGAGTCCCGTGAGCCCATCATTGGCAACGCTGACGGTATAGCCTTCATAGCTCAGCTCCAGTTCAATGAATCGGGCTAGCTTTTCTTCGTCTTCGACGACTACGATGTGGGATGTCATGGCGATCAGAGAATAACGGTAAGGTAACGGTAAAGACGCTGCCCTCCTGGGGCTTAGAGCGAACGGAGATGGTCCCGCTCATGCCTTCAATTAACGCCCGTACCAGGGCCAAGCCCAACCCACATCCCCCCGTGGCGCGGGAGCGGGCCTCATCAACGCGGTAGCACCGATCAAAAATGCGCGACTGATGCTGCAAAGGGATGCCCACACCGCGATCGCACACCTGGATGATACCATCCCGCCCCTGCTGATTCAGCGTCACCACCACGGGTTGACCGGCATCCGAGTACTTTAGGGCGTTGTCGATCAGGTTTGTCAGCACCCGCTTCAGCGCCTTGCCATCAGCCTGCACCGTAATTACTTCGGGATGCTCGACCTCGACCTCGACCTCGACCGGGTGATTGCTCGCTTGGGCGGCCATTTCTGCCAGCTCCCGCACCAGGGGGACCAGCAGCACTGGCTCCACGTCAAGCTGGAGGTTGCCGCTGTCAGCCCGGGCCAGATCGAGCAAATCTTCCAGGATGTGAATGGTGCGTTCGGCCTCCGCCGCCGCCACCTCTAGGGCCTCCCGCTGCGGGTTCGTGAGGGTTTTGCAGCGGCGCAGGGTGCTGCTCAGATAGCCGTAGACGATGGTGAGGGGGGTGCGCAGCTCGTGGGAGATATCGTGGGTAAACTGGCGCTGCTGGTCGAGGGCGTCTGCCAGGCGGGCCAGAGTGCTCTCACAGGTGCGAACGAGTTCTTCCACCTCGGTGGGGGCGTTGGCCAACTGGAGGCGGGCACGGCCCAGGTCATTAACCGACAAATGCTCGGTCATCTGGCTCATCTGCCGCAGGGGAATGAGCGATCGCCCCACATAAACCGCAATCCCTAGAATAATTACCACGATGGCGATCGCCGTCCCCGCGGCTAAACTGCCCAGCATTTCGGCAAACATCGCTTGGTCGGTGGTCACGTCCAGGGCAACATAGAGAGTTCCTAGGGGGTCGCCTGCCACTACCAGGGGCTGGCGGCAAATCACGTAGGCCCGCTCCCCCACCTGAAAGATTTGGGGCATCTCTTTGAGCGCAGTCATCTCCGGCAGCGTTTCTGCTAGGTCGGTCTGGGGCGAAGCTTGCTCGGACTGGTCAATTATTTCGCCGTTTGGGCCAGTCAGCAAGATGAAAAGGTTGGAGAACGTGCGTACCTGAATAGCCTTATCCACCGCCTCGTCTAGGGGCAGGAGGCGGGCATACGCCTCCACATCGGCGGGGATGCGATCGGCAACGTCGTGGACGAGCTGCTTGTGGCTCCCCATTAAGATCTGCCGGGTGCGCCAGCTCATCCAGCCGGACATGCCGCCGATGCCGAGGAGGGCGACCAGGCTAACGCCCACCGTGAGCCGGAACCGCAGCGAGGCCGGGTCAATCCGCTCCCAGGCGCGATGGGATAATTGACGAATCGAGTGGATGGGCTTAGACACCGTTTTTCTGTAGACCGACTAGGTTGGGTGGTTGGAATTTTGGATGTTAGATTTTGGATTTTGGACTTGGGCGTGAGCGCTCAGTCGAACGGTTTTGAGTTTTGGGGTGGAAGGTTGGGCGATCGCTTCCTTTTCTACACTAGAGGACAGCGCCATAAGCCATATGAGTTTTCCCTGAGTCGCGCCATAGTTTTGCCTGAAGCATAGGGCGATATAGCCCTACGGGCTAAGGTTTGAGTGTGGAACCCCCGCGTTGCGGGGGTTCCACACCTCCTGAGCGTCCTAACGCGAAAGCGTAACGCCATACCGGGAAATTCGGGAAGGCCAAAGAGATTTGTCCTGTGCTTGGCCTAAAAACAATGTAAAGCTGCGGTGTAGTAAGTAGGTAGCCATCAGTAAATGAGGCTATTGTGGGGTGCGCCCCCCGCGAGCCTTTATTGATGGCTATGTGCCTGGCGGTGAGGATTACTGAAAGAATTTCGGTATCTGCGGATACTTAAGCATGCCCAAATTCATCGTCCTGGTTAATTGTGCCAAAATATTTTTGCACCTCTTTCCGGAATCTTGCCCACTGTCTTGAGGATCATCCTGATCTTCCCTGAGGCTAATCTTGATCATCTATAAAGTTTTTGATAGAACTCGCCGGGGATAGGGCAAAGTAAACGAGAGGCTTCCCGCAATCGGACAGGCACTAAGAACCCATCCGAAAATCCCGTCAGGGGTTTAGATTTCAAAAGCTCTAGCGAGTTTTCGGATAGGCATCCAGACAAGTGACGCTCGAAGAGACCGACTCGATGACTGTAGTGTTGAAAGTTGGCGACCGTTCTGTAAATGCTGAAGAGATCCTGCCCCTCATGGCGGGGTATCAGATGCTGCCTAAGTTTCTGCAGGAGTTGCTAATCGACGAGGCGATCGCCGATATCGACTGCCCCCCTGAAGAAACCCAGCAGGCCCTTGAGCAGTTTTACACCCAAAACCAAATTCAGGATGAATCTACCCGTGCCGTCTGGCTCACCCAGTATGGCATGAGTCAGGCCCAGCTTGAGTCTCTGGCAACTCGTGAGCTGCGCATCGAAAAATTTAAGCAGGCAACCTGGGGGCCGAAGCTAGAGTCGTACTTCCTCGATCGGAAGAATAGGCTGGACAAAGTAATCTACTCCCTGATTCGCACAAAAGATTTGGGGATCGCCCAGGAGCTCTATTTCCGCATCCTCGAAGGGGAGCAGTCGTTTGCTGAGTCGGCCCGCGAATTTTCCCAGGGTCCAGAAGCACAAACCGATGGCCTGATTGGTCCGGTGGAGCTGAGCGTGCCCCATCCCGCCCTGGCCCAGCTACTGTCTATTAGCCAGCCGGGGGATCTCTGCCCGCCGACCCGGGTCGGCGAATGGATGGTCATTGTGCGGCTGGAGCGCTTTATCCCCGCTCAGCTAGACGATGCTATGCGCCAGCGCTTGCTGAATGAATGCTTTAAGGAGTGGATCCAGGAGCAGCTCAAGCAGGTCAAGTCCATTGCCGCTTCAGAAACCTCGGCCAGCCCGGTCGGGTCTTAGTCAACCGGTTTCCGCCTATTTTTGCTTTCCATTTACCTAGCCCATCGCCCCGAGTTTTTGCCCCATGACTTACACCCGCACAACCATTCAGGATTTTCTGGCCAGTATTCCTCCATTCGATCAGCTGCCGGAGTCAGCCCTGCAGGACATCGCCGAGAAGTTTAAGCTGTTGCGTTATCGGATGGGGCAGGCCATTTTTGTTCGCGATCGCCTGCCCGCCCAGGTGGCCATCATCTACCAGGGCCAGGCGCGCCTGCTGGGGTACGATCCCCGCACGGAGAAACCTGCCACCCTACAACTGCTCCAGCCCGGTGCGGTGCTGGGCTGGGTGGGGCTGGTGCGGGGGCAGCCCTGCGAAACGGCGATCGCCTCTACGGAAACCATCTGTCTGGTGATGCCCGCCCTAGACTTCCTGGCCCTGCTGGAAGGGCAACCGGCCCTATCAGCCGCCTTCCGTAACAAGTGCCCCCTGATTGAGGCGTTTGACCTATTGGGGGAGGAAATCCACCGCCAGGCTCTGGGCCACGCCGACCTCAAGCAGATCGCTCTCTTGGCTCAAAACGATGCCGTCGTCGCCAACCTGCCGCCCGGTCAGACCCCGGTGGGCCAGCTCGATCCGCAGCGGCTCTGGCTGGTGAGTGGGGGTGGGGCGATCGCTGACCTATCAGTGGGCAGCCGCTTTAATCCCAGGACTACGGGCCTCACCCATCTCACCGTGACGGGCTCCTATCCGGCTCGACTGATCGGCATTCACGAGTCCATTTTTTCAGCCGCAACCGCCTCCCCAGCCCCCGCGCCAGTCACCACCATCGAAGACACCGAGGTGGCTGGTGAAGACGGCATTCCCTATGCCCCCGATCGCCCAGCTTCCCTGGCAGCGCCCATCTTCGAGGAAGAAAAGCGAGGCCGGCGATCGCTCCAAGATTATCCCTTCTTCAAGGGCCAGGGCGAGCTGGATGCGGCCATGGCCGTTTTCCAAATGCTGGCGAAATACTACAACCTGCCTTTTCGTAAGGACGTGGTGAAGCGGGTGCTGGTGAGCCAGCTAGAGCGCACGGGAGGAAATTCCCTGGAACTGAGTGGGGCGATCGCCGAAATGATGGGCCTCCAAGCTCAGCTCGTCACGGCTCCAGCCAGCGCCATTGGTCGTTTGGAACCCCCAGCCCTGGTGATGTGGCGCGATAGCCCCGCCGTTATCTACGAGGCCAGCGAACAAGAAGTGGTGGTGGCGGTGCCGGAAATGGGCATCCTACAGCGCCGCACGGCTGATTTTCTACAGACCTGGGGCGAGGAAACCGAGTCGGGCGGTCGCCAGGGGCGGGTGCTGCTGTTCAAGCTCACGAAGCATTCCCCCCAAAAGCGGTTTGGCCTGAGCTGGTTCCTTCCCTCCCTGAGCAAGTACCGGGTGGTGCTGATCGAGGTGTTTGTCGCCTCGTTCTTTGTACAGCTCTTTGCCCTGGCCAACCCGCTGATGATCCAGGTGATCATCGACAAGGTGATCGTGCAAAACAGTGCCGATACCCTCCAGGTGCTGGGCTTCTTCCTGCTGGTAATCGCCATCTTTGAGGCGGTACTCACCAGTTTGCGGACCTACCTGTTTGTCGACACCACGAATCGGATCGACATGGCCCTGGGCTCCGAGATTATCGACCACCTGCTGCGGCTGCCCCTGCGCTACTTCGAGCGGCGACCCGTGGGTGAACTGTCTACCCGAATTAACGAGCTAGAGAACATCCGCCAGTTCCTTACCGGCACGGCCCTGACGGTGGTGCTAGACGCGATCTTCTCGGTGATCTATATCGTCGTCATGTTCTTCTATAGCTGGCTGCTCACCCTGGTGTCGCTGGCGACGATTCCGCTGTTTGTTGGCTTGGCGTTCGTCGCGTCCCCCATCATCCGCCAGCAGCTCCGTCGCAAGGCCGAGCGCAACGCCGAAACTCAGTCCTACCTGGTAGAGGTGATGTCGGGGATTCAAACGGTCAAGGCGCAGAACATGGAGCTGCGGGCGCGGTGGCAGTGGCAGCAGCGCTATGCCCGCTATGTCAGCGCTGGCTTTAAGACGGTGCTCACCTCTACGACCGCCAGCTCTACCAGTAACTTCTTGAACAAGCTGTCGGGTCTGCTCGTCCTCTGGGTGGGGGCCTATCTGGTGCTGGAGGGCCAGCTCACCCTGGGTCAGCTGATCGCCTTCCGAATTATTTCGGGCTATGTAACCAGTCCTCTGCTGCGGCTGGCTCAGCTCTGGCAAAACTTCCAGGAAACGGCCCTATCTATCGAGCGTCTCAGCGATATCATCGATGCGGCCCCCGAAGCCGACGAGGTGGACCGCAACAACATCCCTATGCCCCCCGTCAAGGGAGCGGTGGTCTACGAAAATGTATCGTTCCGATTTGGCAACAGCGGCCCGCCGCAGCTCAACAATATCACCGTCGAGTTTGAGCCGGGTTCTTTTGTTGGCCTGGTGGGCCAGAGCGGTTCCGGTAAGAGTACGATGACCAAGCTGCTGCCCCGCCTCTATGAGCTGGAGAACGGACGCATCCTGGTGGACGGCTATGACATCAGTAAAGTGGAACTGTATTCCCTGCGGCAGCAGATCGGCATCGTGCCCCAGGACAGCCTGCTGTTTGAGGGGTCGATTCAGGAAAACATTGCCCTGACCATGCCCGATGCGTCGCCGGATGCGATTATCGATGCTGCTAAGGTGGCCGCCGCCCACGACTTCATCATGGAGCTGCCCAACGGCTACAACACCCATGTGGGTGAGCGAGGGGCGTCCCTATCTGGGGGGCAGCGGCAGCGGATTGCGATCGCCCGTACCGTTCTCCAAAACCCCCGCATGCTCATCCTGGACGAGGCCACCAGCGCCCTAGACTACGACACCGAGCGGCGTGTCTGCCTTAACCTGGCAGAAGCCTTTAAGGGCCGTACTGTCTTCTTTATTACCCACCGCCTCAGCACCATTCGTGGTGCGGATGTGATCCTGATGTTGGACAAGGGATCTATCGTAGAGAAAGGTACCCACGCTGAGCTGATGGCGCTCCAGGGGCGATACTACTGCCTCTACCAGCAGCAAGAAGCGCAGCTCTAGAGTCTTCATTCGCCTGCCTTCGATCCGTTATCCACCCCTTGCAATTGGCAATTCTCAGCAAGACGACCCATGAAAGAGACTCCAGATCCAAAATCCACCAACGGTCAGCTTCCCCAGGTCAATCGCTCCTCGAATGGCACTCAGCCTGGCGGTGTCATGGCCCCTCACGATCCCAACCAACCCAGTCCTCAGGCGGGGCATGGCGTCGCCAAGTCGGGGGAGGGCGACAATAAAGTCATTCGCGCCGAGGCATTCGATCAGCCCGTCATTCTGAAGCAGACGCCCCTTTGGTCCCGAGGCATCGTTTGGGGCATTGTCGGAGTCGTCACCTTTGGCATTGCCTGGGCCTGTCTGGCCAAGATTGAAGAGGCCGTGCCCGCTACCGGTATCCTAGAACCCCAGGGGGCCGTTTGGGAAATTGAGCCGCCCATTTCCGGCAGGGTGGAAGAAGTGCTGGTTGAAGATGGGGATCAGGTCCAGGAGGGTGAAGTCCTGGTGCGCCTCGATCGCACCTCTGCTGAAGCCCAGCGAGAATCGCTGGAGCAGGTGCGAGATTCGCTGCTGAAGGAGAACGCCTTTTACCGCGTTCAGCTGGGTCGAGACCCAGGCGTAGACCCGTCCGATTTGCTCAATGTGGAGCTGCCCGCTGAAGTGCAGGAGCTGACCACTAGCCGTCGGGCGCTGCTGCAGGAAAATGCTCTCTATCAGTCAGTTTTCGGCGACGGCGGCGACTTTAACTTTAGTAACGATCAGCGAGAGCGTTTAGCTGCAATCGAAGCTGAGGCCCTTTCCCGCATCGCTGCTGCTGCCCAAGAGGTTGAACGCATCCAGCGCCAGATTACCCAAACTGAGCGCCAGAGGGCGATCGCCCAAGAGACTTCGAGAATTGAAACGGGTATTCTAGAAGACATCGAGCCGCTCGTGACGGCAGGGGCGATCGCCGAACTCCAGTACAATCGGCAACTGGTAGAGGCCCTCAATCGCCAGGCAGAGGTGGACCGGCTTGACCAGGAGATGGGAGTGCTAGATGCCCAACTGGCTCAGGCACGGGCGCAGTTGGAGAACGCAAGGGCGGTTTCGGCAAGCGATATCAGGGGCCGCATGGCCGACAACGAAAAGCGCATCGCAGAAATTGACAGCGAACTCAACAAGCGCATCGTCGAAAACGAGAAGCAGATAGCGGACCTCAACAGCCAGCTCAGCCAAACAGAGCTAACCCTCGACTATCAGGAAATCCGCTCGCCCATCGATGGCGTCGTGTTCGACCTCCAAACCCAGGATCAGGGCTTCATCAACAACAACACCCCTGAGCCAATTCTGAAGGTGGTGCCTGCAGACGCGCTGGTGGCTAAGGTGTTTATCACCAACCAGGACATCGGCTTTGTGGAACCGGGCATGGACGTAGACGTGCGCATTGACTCCTTCCCGTTCAGTGAATTCGGTGACGTGGAGGGTGAGCTAATGTGGATTGGTTCTGACGCGCTGCCACCAGACGAAATTCGTCCTTTCTACCACTTCCCGGCCCGGATTGAAATTGACCAGCAGTACATCAACGTCAACGGTCGCCCAATTAATCTCCAGTCGGGGATGTCCATCAGCGTCAACATCAAGACTCGGAAGAAGCGGGTTATTTCGATCTTCACCGATCGCTTTGCCCGTAAGATGGAGAGCCTGCGGCAGACTCGCTAGGGTAATCGGTAGCTGGCGACGCGAATGGTTAGGTCTCCCTGCTGGGGATCGTGGGTAAACACAAAGCTGCCTCGCTTTTGCTCGTGGCCGGAGAGAAAGTCAATTTGCTGCTCGCCGGCCTCGTCGTCGCTATCGTCGAGGTGAAGCGTGGCGGTGACCTGTACGGTGCGAGCAATATGGCCGCCCGTGTTGCGAATGGCAAAGGGCACATAGTACCGCCCCTCCGTGAGGCGGGGGGCGGTTACCTCTATCTCGAATGCGGGGGGGCGGTTTTGATTCACCTGCCAGTCAAAAATGATCAGCCCGACTAAACTCAGGAGAATGACGGTAGCCAGGGTAAAGGTGATCCATTCAGCGAGCGATCGCCGCGTCGGTAGGGTCGGAGACTGGCGATCGCTCACCCCTAAATCCGCTCCTTCTGCCGGAGACGAGACCGAGTCAGGAGAAGATGCTGATTTGTCCATGCCATTCATTTCCAAGTCGCGTTGCCTGCTAAATCAATATTCGCCCAGCGGCTCCCCCCACGGAAGCAGGCAGCCCCAGCACGATGATATCCCCTAGCCATTCCGGCCAGGGGTCGGTCAGGGTCAACTGCTGAAAAAACACCAGCATCACCGCTGAGGCCAGCAGCGCCACCAGGTAGGCCACCAGGGTTTCCGTCACGGGGCTGAGGAGTAGCCCCCGCTGCTGCCGCTCCGTGCGATCGGTAAAGCCGGAGGCGAATACGATGGCATAGGACAGCAGCAAGGACGCCCCAATAATCAGCAGCAGCCATAGGGGAGGAATGGCGGAGGCTAGCAGCGGGATTTCTTCGGTGGGAGCAACGCTGAAGGCGATAATCACCGCGCCCAGCAGGGTAGCGTCTAGATCGATCAGGGTGTCCCGCAGATTGAATGGTGTAATGGCCGTGAAGCGGGGGCGTTCCAAGCGGCGGCGATCGCCTGCTGCCGGTCGCTCCCGACTCAGGGTAGAGCGAGCCAGAGCCACCCCAATGGCAAAGGGGACCGCCTCAAAAATCAGTTTGCCCAGAGTTTCCGATAAGGGTGTGGCTAGGGTAATGCGCCGCAGCAGCACCAGGGCGATCGCCGCACACACCACTCCTAAACTAAGGGCTTCAACGCTCTCCATCACGGCCTCCAGCGGACGGAGGGCCAGGGTGCGCCGAAATCCCTGCACTTCCGTCAGCAGCAGCACCACGATAAACGTGGTCCCCAGTACGGCCAGCAGCCGGATCGACTGGGTCGAGGAGCCAATCGACCAGACCTCTACGGTGTAGAGCAGGGGAATGCCAAACAGGAAACCGCCCGACGCCCCCCGCAGCAGATCTCGCAGCTCATCCAGCCACATAGAGCGGGGATCAGTCACAGCAGCCCCCGCAGCTCTTCCCGCAGGGCTTTGAGGGAAAGGCTCATGTCCTGAATAAACAGCAGTACCGATGTCACCAGGCAGATCAGGCTAACAATAAACAGCCCCACCACCAGGCTTTCCAGCCCCAGGTTCAGTAAGTAAATGCCGAACAGCGTCACCACCAGCAGGCTGACGAATAGGACGCTGGCCAGGGCGAAACTGATGGCCAACAGGAGCAGGCGCGATCGCCAGTAGAGGATACGAATCTGGGCCGCAATGCGCTCAGCGTGGTCGTAGTTGGCCTGGTGAATCTGCTTGACCAGGCTGCGGAGGCGATCGGTGGTGCGACCAAAGCGATTGGTCATGGAGAGAATCAGCAATCCGATTCCAGAAACCAGGACGACCGGAGAAATCGCCGTTTGCAGAATTTGGACTAGCTCGTTTGGGTTGCTCATCTGCGCGTGGAAGACTCCCCATTAGCGACTCAACGCCGCAGTTTAACATCTCCATCGGCAGACAGCCAGATACCTTGATCACTATAGCGGGCGCAGAATTTCTAGAGAATGGGTTTGTTAATTGTTAGAGATCTTCGCCCGTACCCTTGTCATGAGCCATTCTGCCAACAAGCCATTGCTGTCATTTGCCATTCGGCCCTGCTGGCTGGGTTTGGTGCTGGTAGCAACCACTTCGCAAGGAATTTGTGCGATCGCCCTGGGCGACACATCTGAAGCTCTGACGATCCAGCTCCAAAGGGACTTTCCTCAAGCCCAACTCTGTCAAGACAATCCTGCCTTTGCAACCTGGGTCGAGCAAGTGCTCCGTCTCATGGAAGCCCCCCAATCAGCCGTCGACCTGCCCCTCAATACTCAGGGAACGGCCTTTCAGCAGCGGGTATGGCAGTTGCTGCAAACCATTCCTCCCGGCAAAACCCTCAGCTATGGCGATGTCGCCACCAAGATGGGCAACCCTAGAGCAGTACGGGCCGTTGCTCAGGCTTGTGCCAAAAATCCGGTTGCCGTTGCTATCCCCTGCCATCGAGTCGTAGGCAGTGACGGCAGCTTGAAGGGCTATCGGTGGGGGCGCGATCGCAAGCAAGCCCTGCTCGCAAAGGAGGCTGAACTCACCCGTTCCACTGGGGATTAGCTCCTGTAGCAGGGCAACATTGGCCTACTTCAGCAAGCCCCGGCTAGAAGCAACTATTCTGAAGTTCGCTGGCAAAGGAGCAGGGCGTAGGGGCGATCGCCCGGTTATAAATCGTATCAATATCCCACTGATCGCCTTGCTGGTTGTAGCTGACCGCTACTTGCGACTCTTGGGTATAGTCTGTCGTCGCCCTGGGGCGCAGCCGAAAGGTGAAGATGTATTGGGTGATGTCGCCGTTCACATCAATGGTGTAGGGCGATTCAGCGGAGGTTCCGTGCATCGATGGTTCGGTTTCAATGATGGTGATGCCACCATTCTCCCGCTCCCCTCGCTGGCGGGCTAGATTCTTGGCCTGATTCAGACGATTTGACTGTTCTAGCAAACACGTCAGTCGATCGTCCGCTCCTGCCGACTGACACAGGGTTACCAGTTCCTCCACCCGGCTGGGCGAGACGGGAATTTGAGCGATCGCCCGCTGAGCATGGGCTACGACCGATAGAAAGGCGATCGCAACTAGCGAGGCGACGGATGAAGCCGCAACCAAAGATGAACGTTTCATAGCTGCTGTTCTTGCTTAAAAGTAAGAATGAAACAAAAATTAGAAAAAGGCTCCAGCGCTAATCCTTGAGCGCAGGCAGGCCACCCTATACAGCAATCATACCTAAAAATTCAAGACGACGCGCTGGGATAGCCAGTTCCTAAGAATCTAGCCAAAGACCTCGGTAGGGGATTTAGATTGCAAGTATCCGAGAAAAGACCCAAACGCCATTACGAAATACTTCACGTTGGCCGTTTTAAGTAGAACTGCGCTGAAGAGCGAAGGTGAGAAAACCGGGGGAGCACCTCGGTTTTCTCACCCGAATTTAATTGTGCCGCCCTACTTAGAGACGAGAAGTCTGTCTGAAGGAGGGCTTGAACTGTTTACAGAGGCGCAATTCAGTCCCGCCCTGATCCCATTGGACTTTGTCGAATACTTGATTTAATATAAACAACCCCCGACCGCATTCTTGAGATTCGAACGGCACATTCTGGCAGCACTCAGATGACTCAGAAAGGCTTTTTGAGAACCCTGAACCCTGATCGGATATAATCCACCAGTGCTGATTGCCCACGAGGAAAAACTGGACGGCAATCGTTTTGTTTGGATCGAGCTTATTGCCGTGTTTGGCTGCGTTTACCAGCGCCTCCTGGAGACCGAGGCGGACTTCGGAACGGAGCTTTTCGGGAACATCTGCGAGAAGCAAATCGAGAATCGGGCAGAGATGGAGGGTGGAGGCAAAGCTGACATTACCCCATTTGCGACCAGTACTGGGACGCAAGGCGATGGCGATCACTTGAAGACCTCACAAGACAGTAGCTAAATGATGTTTCAAGAACTCGGAGCCTGTACCGTAAATCTGGTACCGTGCGGGAAATCAATAGGGTGTATGCTTTATCAGCAGGCTGACTAGCTCTCTAAGTCGATTGTAACATAGCGAAACTGGAGCCTCCAAGCATGAGGCAGGGGGGAGAGATTCTAAGCTTGGTCATCGCTCAAGTAGCCCTGGGCCTCCTGGGCGACGGGGGCAGCCGTGTCGTCGGCCAGGGTTTGGAGGGTTGACTCAACTTCAGTGCCGCCCAACCTTGACAGGGCCTGGGCCACCCGGTGGCGGATTTGCCAGTCGTCACTGTCGGCATAGGTCACCAGGATGGGAATAGCGCGGCGATCGCCCAGCTCTCCTAGGGAACCGATGGCGACGGTGCGAATCAGTTCGTTATCAGAGGTAAGGGCATCCTCCAGAATGTCAAAACCTCGGGGATCGCCCAGCTCTCCCAGGGCCGCAACGATGCTGAACTTCACCAGCCATTCCGACGTTTCGCGGTAGAGCACCTGCAGGTCGTCGAAAGCACCGGTCAGCTTGAGCGCTCCAATGGAGTCGGCGGCGGCAGCCCGCACGTCAGGGTCGGGATCGCGGAGCAGACAGTTCCTCAGGATTTTCTCGACCTCCGGCATGTCTTGGTCGCCCAGGGAGGAGAGCTGACTAACGGCAGCATAGCGGACCCGGGGATTGGTGTCAGCCGCTGCCAGTTGAATCATGCCGAAGGCATCGGATGAATCTAGGTAGCGCATCTGGTTAACGGCACTGAGGCGATCGCCATAATCTTCAGATTTCAGCAGAGCTTTGACTGATTCGGGGGTTACGTCCATGTCCATATTCTCCAGCGGTATACGAGCAGCGTTAAAAGCGGGATCGTCCCTATGTCTGCTGGGATGCCATAAAGCGGACAATATCGCCCCGAGTGAGCACGCCAATCACGGTTTTATCGGCGTCTACCACGATCACCCGATGGATTTTGCGCTTGTGCATGAGCTGGGCGGCGTCCCGCAAGGGCTTGTCGGGCGCGACGGTGATGACATCTTTCGTCATCACTTCTCTCACCGTTTGCCCCAGCGCCTTGTGGAGTTCGCGATCGTAGGTGGCTGGATTTTCCAGGTAGATGACGCTATCGAGCAGCATGATGTAGGCAGGCGGCCTCACGCCAGTCTCCTGCCACATCAAATCGGTTTCTGAGATGACGCCCACCAGATTGTTATCTGTATCGATGACGGGCAATCCGCTGATGCGGTTTTCGGCCAGCAGGCGAATTGCTTCCCCCAGGGGAGCGTCTGGGCCGACCGCGATCAGGTCGGAGGTCATCACATCAGCTACGGTCGGATTGCTCGGAGTCGCCATAAATAAGGAATCGTAACGTTGTTTGAAGCTAGGCTCAAGATTTATTCCATTCTAAGTTCTCTTGACCGCTTTTCCTCAACCTGATCCCCGACGAACATCGTCGGGGGGAGAATGTTACCCTGGCTCCTGCTCTGGGCGATCGCTCGAACTGCCCCCCACTTTAGCCGCCAAGCGCTCCTGGGCTGATGTGGCGATCGCATAAAATACCGGCACGACATACAGACTCAGGATCGTCGCCGCCACCATGCCTCCCACGACCACCGTTCCTAGAGACTGGCGGCTGACGGCTCCCGCGCCGGAGGCAAACACCAGCGGCATCAAACCAAAAATGGTGGAACAGGCGGTCATGAGAATGGGACGAAATCGAATCGACCCCGCATCCATGGCGGCCTGAGGAATGGAGCGCCCTTCTTCCCGCTTCTGGTTGGCGAACTCCACAATCAGGATGGAGTTCTTGGTCACCAGGCCGATCAGCATAATCAGACCGATTTGCCCGTAGATATTCAGCTCCAGTCCCGCCAGCCAGAGGGCACCAAAGGCACCCAGCAGGGACAGCGGCACCGCCAGCAAAATAACCAGCGGGTCCAGATAGCTCTCAAACTGGGCGGCCAGGACCAGGAAAATAAAGATGAGCGCCAGACCGAAGATAAACAGGGTCGATTGCCCTGCCTCCTCAAAGCGCAGGGACTGCCCTGCCAAAGCCGTGCTGATGTCGCTAGGCAGCACCTGCTGCGCCTGATTACGCAGCGCTGCTAGGGCCTCACCCAGGCTAGTGCCCTCGGCGGGTGTGCCCGAAATCGTGGCCGATCGCAGGCGGTTGAAGTGGTTAATTTGGGGCGGTGCGGTTGAACGCTCGACGGTGACCACGCTGCTAAGCGGGACCAGCGCACCCTGGTCAGACCGCACATAGAGCGTGTCGATACTGTCAATGGTGTCGCGGTACTGGTCCTGTGCCTGTACCACCACCTCAAAGCGGCGGTTCTCCTGGGTAAAGTCGGTAATGTCTTCGCCGCCGAGGAAGATCTGGAGGGTGCGGGAAATATCCTGGACCGAAATTCCCAAATTCGCGGCCTGGCGGCGGTTGGGCTGAACCGTGAGTTCGGGCTTGTTGATCTGAAAGTTGGAGTCGGCGTTCACCACTACCGGAATCTGCCGCGCCTGACCGACCATACCGTCAGCGGCATCGGCCAGAGTTTGCAGGTCATTCCCCTGAAGCACAAACTGCACGGGCTGGCTGAATCCTGCCCCCGGTAGTCCTGATGGATTCGTCGGCAGCACGATCGCCCCAGTAATCTGCTGGGCAATGCGGCCACGCACCTGGTTGACAATTTCCTGCTGCGATCGCTCCCGCTCTCCCCAGGGCTTGAGGTTCACAAAGGCGATCGCTTCATTTACATTACTGCTGCCGCCACCGGAGCTGAAGCCGCCAATGGCGAAATAGCTTTCAATTTCCGGGATCTCGCTGTAGATGTCCTCCACCTGCTGCAAAATGCGATCGGTATAGTTGATGCTCACTCCCTCGGGTGCTCGAATGATGGTGAAGATGGAGCCCCGGTCTTCGGTGGGCAGAAAGCCGCGCGGTACTTGATTAAAGCTGAAATAGGCCAGCCCCAGTGCCGCCACAAAAACGACCACAATGATGCTTCTAAACTTCATAGACTGGCGCAGCGACCAAACGTAGCCCTGCCGCAGCCACTGCAGCCCCCGCTCGATCAGGCGAAACAGCCAGTTGCCCATCTTGCCCGGGCGCAGCAGACGGGCCGAGATGCTGGGAGCCAGGGTTAGGGCAACAAACGACGACAGCACCACCGCTCCCGCCAGGGTGAGGGCAAACTCGGTGAACAGCCGTCCCGTAATCCCCGTCGAAAAGGCGACCGGCATAAACACCGCCACTAGCACCACCGTGGTAGCAATCACCGCAAAGACCACTTCTGCCACCCCTACAAAGGCGGCCTGGAAGGGCGGCATCTCATCCTCTTCGATGTGGCGCACGATGTTTTCCAGCACCACGATGGTGTCGTCCACCACCAATCCCGTAGCCAGAGTGAGGGCAAAGAGGGTGAGCGTGTTGATGGAAAAGCCGAACAGAAACATCACCCCAAACGCCCCAATTAGGGCAACCGGAATGGTGATGGTGGGAATAATTACCGCTCGCCAGTCGCGCAGGAAGATGAAAATCACCAAAATCACCAGCCCCACAGCGAAGAACAGGGAACGCCACACCCGGTTGATAGCCACATCAACGAACTTGGAGTCATCAGAGGCGATCGCGTACTTCATTCCCTCAGGAAAGTTCTGGGAGAGCTGCTGCATCTGCGCCTTGACGCCCTCCGCCACGGCGAGGGTGTTGGCATCGGAGAGCTTGACCACTCCCAGCCCCACAGCGGGCTGCTGCCGGAAGCGGCTAAAGGAGCGGTAGCTTTCGGCTCCCAATTCGGCATAGCCCACGTCCCGGAGCTGCACCTGCGCCCCATTTTCCTCGCTCCGCAGCACCAGCGCATTGAAGCCTTCGGGCTGGGAGAGCCGCCCCAGCGTGCGCACGGAAAACTCGTTGAGTTCACCTTCCACAATGCCGCTGGGAATCTCCACATTCTCGCGCTGCAGGGCCTGCTCAACGTCCAAAACGGTTAAGCTGCGGGCCGCCAGCTTACGGGGGTCAAGCCATAGCCGCATCGCAAACTGTCGCTCTCCACCGATTTGAATTCGGCTCACCCCCGTCACCGACTCGAGCTGGTCAATCAAGACGCGATCGGCATAGTCAGTCAGCTCCAAAGCCGAGAACTGCTCGCCGTAGAGGGCAAACCAGATGATGGCCGACTCGCCAGCCTGCTTACGCACTACGGGACTTTCCACCGCTTCCGGCAGATCGTTGCGGACTTGCCCAATGCGCGATCGCACGTCTTGAGCGGCTGTATCCAGATCTCGCACCAGCTCAAACTCGACGGTAATGGTGCTGGTACCCTGACGACTGGTGGAACTCAGGGTTTTGATACCATCAACGCCATTAATCTCGTCTTCGAGAATTTCCGTCACCTCGGTTTCTACCACGCTGGAGTTGGCTCCCGGAAAAGTGGTGGTAACGCTGACCACAGGGGGTTCGATATCAGGAAACTCCCGCACCGGCAAACGAAAGTAGCCAACCAGTCCCACCAGGATAATCAGCAGTGAACAGACGGACGCAAAGACCGGACGTTTAATAAAGAAGTCGGTGAACATGAAAAGTTAGGAGATTCGACCTAAAAATGGTGAAATAAAGAGTTTTGCAGGCTTGAGCTACTGATTGCCGCCACTTTGCTGCGCCCCGCCCCCCTGCTGCATCGAGCGAATGGGGGCACCGTCCGATAGCTTCTGAATGCCTGAAGTAACGATGCGATCGCCCTCCTCTAGCCCTTGATTAATCTCGACCCCAGTCCCCTGCTCAATGCCTAGTTGCACGGGTTGTTGAACGGCTACCATCTGGCCATCCCGCTGCTGGGGGACGTAGACGAAACGGCGATCGTTGCGGTAGATAACTGCTGTTTGGGGCACTACGACCTGCTCCGGGCGCTCGTCCCAAATCACCACTGCCCGCACAAATTGCCCGTCCCGTAACATCCCATTCGCGTTTGAGAAGGACGCCTTGGTAGAAATAAGCTGGGATTCGCCATTGACTTGAGGTGCAATAAAGCTGATCTCTCCAGTACTCAACACCTCTCCCTGGGCGCTTTCCAGCCGCACGGATAGCCCTACCCGCAGTTCAGGAATCCGCTCTTGAGGGATGCCAATGTTTAGCTCAAGGTCCTGATTGTCAACAATATTGGTCAGGGTCTGTCCGGTTTCGACGTAGTCCCCTTCTTCGATAGGAATCAGACTAATCGTGCCAGCAAAGGGCGCATTAACCGTTGTGTCCTGCAGATCTTCACGAATGCGCCGTAGGTTAGCGCGACGCTGCCTCAAGGTGGCCCGTTCCTCATCAAGCTGGGCTTCCGCGGCGTTGATATCGCGCTCCAGCGTATTCAGGTTAGATTGGGCCACCCGCAAATCCCGCTGCTTGATATCGAGCTGCTCGCGGGCCAGGGCACCCTCCCGGACCAGATACTGGGTGCGCCCGATCTGCTCTTGCTGCAAATCGATCTCCGCCAGAACCTCACTCCGCGCCGCTCGTAACGACTCAATCTCGGCAGCTGCACTGGCACGGGCAGCTTCAGCCACCTCAACTTGAGCTTGGGCTGCCTCCACATCGGCCCGCTCGCGAGTAGAGCCAAGCTGCACCAGCGGTGCCCCCGCTCCCACCTGCTGCCCTTCTGTGACTAAAATCTGCTCAACCTCCCCTGGCTGCTGGGGCTGAACGCCGACGGTTTGCTCCGCCTCCAGGGTTCCGGTGAATTCCGACGTGTTCTCAACAGTGGCGGTATCAACCTCTGAAAGCGCTACCGGGACTGCCCGAGGCCCTTGCTGCTGCTCGGTTTGTTCGCCCGACTGCTGGCTACTCCACCAACGCCAAACGCCGTAGCCGACCCCAGCCAGCACCACAAGGCCCAGCACAATCAGCCCAATTCGCTTGCGGCTGTGGGACTGCCTTGAATCCTTTGAGCTGCTTTTGGAACCATTGTTGGAGCGATCGCCAGCCCCGTTTGAAGTGCGCTTATCGCCCTCCTGATGCTCTTTCTCAAGCATCTGGGTTGAGGCATCTCGCTGCTTCGGCTGATTGGCGGGGCGATCGCCCCCATTCGAACTCGGTTGCTTGTTTTCAGGGTTGAGACGGTTGGAGGGTTGATGACGGCTCATGTGCCTGTTGGTAACAAAATGTATCAATACTCTAATGACGACCATAGCGCCGAATTTAGCGATCGCCGTCATTCATAAGGCAGAACCGGTACCAACTTTGATGGATACCACAAGGCCCTATCAAGCTCCTCGACGCTTACTAGCTCGTTATCGAATATTGAAGGGTTTGGGAACCGGATAAAACCCCTGGCTTTAGACATGGGGATACAGATGGTTCCCGCGCTGGGCGAAGTCCAGCAGTCTGCCCAGTGCGGTACAATAGAACTGGTTTGAACCCCCAGGGTGGGTGGAAGCATCCAAATAAGTCTCCTCGAACCCGAAAGCAGAGTCC
>JBHJGR010000362.1:0-13222 GCA_050331615.1 Elainellaceae cyanobacterium | reverse complement strand
CGCCTCTGGTTGCAGACTGGACTCTGCTTTCGGGTTCGAGGAGACTTATTTGGATGCTTCCACCCACCCTGGGGGTTCAAACCAGATCTATTGTATCACATGGGGCGGACTGCTGGACTTCGCCCAGCGCGGGAACCATCTCTATCCCCATGTCTAAAGCCAGGGGTTTTATCCGGTTCCCGAACCCTTCAATATTCGATAAGATTCGGGAAATCGGGGCTTGCTAGAAGTTTCCAAAACCTGAAGCGTCGCCCGTCAAAGCCCGTTGAATCGAGCCAGCATCCGCAGCAGCCGTTTGAATCAGTAGCCTGGGCTGTCCTTCCCAAAAATGGTGCCAGGCCAGGATAGCAGTGCCATTGATCCGGGCCGGAACAGCGCGATCGCAAGGAAATGGATGCAAGGTAAACAAGGGCTTGGTTGTGGCAACTTGAGCCAACCGCTCCAGCCCCAGAGTGGGTGGCATTACCAGATTCGCCGTCCGACAGGGCTTGACCCAAACCTTTAGCCCCAGACTGGCGATCGCCCCCTCAAAGTCCACCTCCTCCCGCAAAGCCACGCGAAAGTTGCCTTCACACAGCCGCAGGACCGAGCCCGGCTGCGCCTCAAACGCCACCGTCAACGACTGAAAAGGAGCAAGGTGGGTGACGCCAGAAGAGAAAAGGGCGATCGCCGCCTGCAGCCCATCCACCCCCGCAAAGTCCCACAGCACAAAATTCCGCGGATTCACAACCAGCCAATCTGCATCAGACAAAGTAACCGACATCACCAAAGCCAATTAAAACCACCCACAAAAAATCCCCAATCCAAAATCCAAAATCCCCAATCCCTCACCCTTTCGCCCGACTCTTCGTCGGATCATACAGCGATAGCGGCCCCACCTCAGTCGGAATGCGCCGCTTAATGCCGTCCAGCAGCCCCACCTCCAGCTCCATCCCCGGCTGGGCATATTCGGGAGCCACCTGAGCCAGGGCAATGCTGCGGTTGAGCACGGGTGAGAAAGTGCCGCTGGTGACGTGACCAACCCGCCAGCGATCGCCCACCGGAAAGACGCACTGTCCGCCGCAGGCCACTTCGTTGCTTTCTAGCATCAGCCCTACTGCTACGAAAGGCGGACGTTCCCGCAGCTTTTCTAGCGCGGCACGACCGATGAAGTCGGGCTTGGTTTTCATCGCTACGCTCCAGCCAATGCCTGCCTGGTAGGGAGAAATCAGGTCGTTAAACTCCCGCCCGGCAGCAAGTAGCCCAGCCTCGATGCGGGCGCGGTTGAGGGCCTGCATCCCCAGCGGCAGCAGGTCGTAGGTAGCTCCGGCCTGCATGAGCACGTCCCACAGCTCCGCTCCCCGCTCGGGATGCACAAACAGCTCGTAGCCCAGCTCCCCCGTGTAGCCAGTGCGGGAGATGAGGACCGGAATGCCGCTAATGCGCCCCGTGACGCAGCGAAAGTACTTGAGGTCGCTCAAATCAGGGATATCCCACTGGGCATCGATGTCCACCAGGGGCCGCAGCATTTTCCGCGAGCGGGGACCCTGGAGGGCGAGGTTGTGCAGCCGGTGGCTACTGGGTTCGACTTCAGCGGCAAAGCCCTGCTGCCGGGCCACCTTCTGCAGCCAGAGCCCGTCGGTGTCGCAATTGCCCACGTAGCGATAGGCCGATTCCCCGAGGCGAAATACGATGCCGTCGTCAATGATGCCGCCGTGGGGGTTGAGCAGACAGCCATAGGCGGACTGGCCAATGTCAAGTTTGCCAACATTGCGGGAAAAGGTCCACTGCAGCAGATCCAAAGCGTCCGGCCCCTGCACCTCGAACTTGCGCAGGGCGGAGAGATCCATCAAGGCCACTCGCTGCCGCAGCGCCCAGTATTCTGCCTGGTCGCCCTGGTGGGGGTAGCTCACGGGCACCCAAAAGCCGCTGTATTCCGCCAGGTTCTGCGTCAGCGCCCGAATGCGGGGGGTGAAGGCGCTGTCTTGGGTAAGGCGCAGCGGCAGTTCGGAGGCGACGCGGCGACCGATGGCTTTGGGAAAGTCCGCTTCAGCCCCGTAGATGCGGACGTGAATCGGCGTAGGCCGCCAGCCGTTGACCGGGTCGATGTCGTCGGGGCAGGCAGAACTGGCGCAGAGCAGGTCTTGATGGGCTTTCAGCAGCACGTAGTCACCGGGACGCGACCACGACTCTGCTGCGCTGATGGTTCCCCCCTCGTCTACTGATGTGTTGAAGAAAAAGTTCACCGCTGGCCAGCCGGGGCGGGAGGCAATGCCATACGGGGCCAGCACCCGGTTAAAGTTCTCGCTGCAGTTGGGGTGATCCAGATAGCCCGCATCTTCGTAATACTTGCGGGTGCAGGCCAGCAGGAAGCTGTCGTGGCGATCGCACGTGTCCTGAATCACCTCCACCAGGGGCCGCATGGCCTGAGAGAAATATTTGCTGAGTAGACCGACCTGGGGCATGGCCAGGCCCAGAAGCGTACGGGTGACGGTGCCGTCGAGTTCTTCCTGATACGCATCCCCCGCAAAGGCCAGGAAGTCGGAGCACTGGCTGCCCGCCACGTCGATGATCTGGATATACTGGCCGGCTTTAACGGGGTAGGCGATCGCCGTTTCTGCCGAGATGCGATACTCTGCCACCAGCTTGCCCAGGGGCGGCGGCACGTCTGAGAACGGCTGGGATGACTGGGGAGGTTTGGTCTGGAGATGCTGCATGGTGGCTTCAAAGCGGAATGGAGTTGCCAGCGGTCGGCGGCACTTCTATCGGGCAAAGCGCTCTATCAGGCAGAAGGACTAGCCAAAGGGGAACGGACGCCAGGGAATCCATTGATGCCAAAGTTTCTCTAGAGTGCCCTCGGCTTCAAGCTGGTCGAGGGCCTGGTTTAAGGCGGTAAGCAGGTCGGTGCTGTTGGGGTGGAGGGCGATCGCAAACCGATGCCGCGTCTCTACGGTAAAGGCGATGCGCAGCTTGGGGTCTGCCTCAGCCGCCGTAATCAGCACCAGTTCATCGTCCACCAGGGCATCGATCTCCCCAGCCCGCAGCGCTGCCAGCATTTCCGGCAGCACCTGGTCGCTACCAGGAAAGGGCACCAGCTTTACTCCAGCAAACTGCTCTCCCAGGGCGAGATTAGTGCTATCCGCCAACCCCCCCAGCTTCAGCCCGTGTAAATCAGCAGCAGTGTGAATATCACTCTCGGCCCGCACGATGATGGCTTCGTCAAAGATGCCGTAGGGGCGCGTGAAGCGGCTGTGGCTCAGCCGCTCTTCAGTGATGGCCTGATTGAACCAAATCACGTCGCACTGCTGGGCCTGCAAAGTCTGATAGAACTTCTCCATCGGCAGGTTGAGCCACACGGGCTCCAGCTCCAGCACGGCACAGACTGCCCGCGCCACATCGGGCTCGTAGCCGAGGCGCTGTCCGTTTTCCAAGTAGGTCATTGGCCGAGCATCAAAGTCGCTGGCCCCAATCGTAAGCTGCCCCGGCTTGAGGGTAGAGAAATTCATCGCGTCAATCTCAACGTTGTTGATGCCCCATTGTCAGAAATCCAGTGTTGATAAATCGTAGCTCAGGACACAAAATCCCCTCTGAGAATCTGTTCCAACAATACTCCATCGGGCATTGACATCAATCGGTAACGGCGAGTACAGCAGCGATCGCCGCAAATCGCTACTCTGATTCCTCATTCTTAAGTACATGGCCATAAGCAAAAGCCAGTGGGGTGCGCCCCCCGGCGGCGGACGCACCCTGATTGACTGACAAAAGTTTGTGGCCCTCACCCCCAACCCCTCTCCCAGAGGGCGAGGGGAGCCGAACCAATGCTCCTGTTCCTTCTCCCTTCGGGAGAGGGCTAGGGTGAGGGCTTCCGGGCAGCGGTTCGTAAGTTTTGTCAGTCAACCAGGGGCGCACCTCACCATAACTACGTTTACTTAATGACCACCTACTTACTGCTTCGAGCACGTTTCGGGTGACCTATGACCTACCAGCCGCTTCAGCTTACCGACCATCACGTTCAACAGTTTCATGCCGACGGGTTTCTGATTTTGGAAAACTTTATCGACATGGATCTGGTGCAGCGCTTGCGCGATCGCATCGAACCGCTGTTTCACGGCCAATTTGAGACCGGCATTTATCCCGACGAGTGGTACTGGCGTCCCGGCCTCAGCTTGCCAGACATTACCCGCGAGATTTGCAATGCCTGGAAGTGCGATCGCACCATTGCCAGCGTCGTCCTATCCTCTGAAGTCGGTCGCCTCAGCGCTCAGTTGGCTCAGTGGCCGGGAGCCCGCATCGGTCAGGATAGCCTCTGGTACAAGCCACCTGGGGGCGGGAAAGAAATTGCCCTGCACCAGGACGGAGCCTACATCAACTACCTCGCCCCGGCTGAGATGATCACCTGCTGGATTGCCCTCGACGACGTTAACGCGGAAATCGGTACCCTGCAGTATGTGCGCGGTTCCCACCGGTGGCCGCTGCTCGCTGACCTCGTGGGAGAGTTTCACGCTCCCCAGAAAGACTACCGCTGGGCCATGCTGGAAACGGCCAAAGCCGCTGGCGTCGAGGATCCAGAAATCGTGCCCGTGACCATCCCAGCGGGTGGGTGTGCCTTTCACCACGGCCTCACCTGGCACGGCTCCGGCAAAAACCTCAGCTCCACCCGTCCGCGTCGCAGCCTGGGGATCCACACCGTCAGTTCTGCCGCCCAGTTCACCGACTACCCGGCAGGCTACATCTACGGGCGCTACAAACATGTGCACGACAACGTGATGGACGAATCCTTTTTCCCTATCTTGTGGACCCGGGAGGGCTATCGTTCACCTCACCTGGCGGGGTACTGCGAGGATGCGATAGTGAGCAAGTATTCAGCGGCGATCGCCACTGGCTCAGGACTTCTGGGCGTTTAACCTAGCGGACCTGGCTGCAAAGGCGTTACTGAAACTGAACACACGCTATAGGGGCGTTTGACCAAACGCCCCTACGGAGATTAATTCATACCAGCAGATGGGGTTAGCGATCGCGCAGCCGCCGTCGCCCGCTCCGAGGTCGCTTTCGTTGGGTAACTCCCGCCAGTCCAGTCATGCCTAACAGGGCAACTGGAGCCTTACGGTTGTTCCTTGCGACTTGGGACATCTCGCTCCGCGACGCCTGCCGAACCGTTCCCCGCTCGACAACGCCCTCATACAGGGATGCCATTGCCGAAGCTACACCAGCCGCCAATAATAGTCCCAAAACCGGTGGACTCTTGGCGCTGGAATGTCCGCTTTTGATGTGAAACGCGGCGTAGATGAAATATAGGAACACGAGCGCCGCTACTATGATTGAAATCCCGATCAGGGCGGGGCGATCGGCAAAGGTGTAGATGGCTCCGCCCGTCGGGCCATCGATGGCTCCTTCAAACTCTTCCCAAGTGCTAAACGGACTCGCCGCCCCAACTAACCAGCTAAACATGGGCATATCTCCTGCAAACATCTCAATATCTAGTGCCTATCTGAAAACTCGCCAGGGTTCCGAATTCACAAAACCCTGCCGGGGCTTTTGAATCGGTTCTTAGAGTTTCCTAGCCGACGGACGTAGGTGCGCCTCGGGCGCAAAGTCTTCAGACACGGGCTCTTCAGCAACCAAAGCGTATTCGGGATATCCCCGCACGCCAAAGTCGCCCAAGTCAAGCCCTTCAATTTCCTCCTCGGGGGGCACCCGCAGCAGGTTGAGCTTCTTCAGCACCCAGCTGATGCCATAGCCGGGAATCAGCCCCAGCACAATCGTGCATAGGAAGGTTCCCACTAGCTGCGCCATGAAATTCGTCGGAGGATAGTCACCTACTGGGTAACCCGTTGCCATCACGCCGACGGCCATCGCTCCAATGACGCCACAGTAGCCGTGGACCGCAAAAGCCCCCACCGCATCGTCGATACCCTGCTTTTCCACAAATCTACCAACGAAGGGCATGGTGTAAGCCCCGATGAAGGCAATCAGCAGCACCAAGGGCGGTGCGTACAGGTCAAGACCAGCTCCGACCGAGATAATGCCAGCCAGCCCACCCGAAATGGTGTAAAAGGGATCTCCTTTAGATCCCAAGTAAGCGCCAATGATGCCAATGCAAAGGGCCAGGGTCGTATTTACCCCAATGGACGCCAGCGTCATGGGGGAGCCGTAGATGGTGGACTCTACCGTTGCCCCTGGTCCAAAAATGACGCAGGCGGCTAGAAAGGCATAGAAGCCAACAAAGATCAGCATCAGGCCCACCATCGTCAGGGGCAAATTGTGGGGCTTGATGTCGCGGGGAAGACCTTCGGCGTCATACTTGCCGATACGGGGACCCAGGTTGATGAGGACGCCCAGTGCAAAGAATCCAGATACGCCGTGAACTACCGCCGAGCAGCCGAAATCGTGATATCCCATGGTATTGAACCAGCCCCAGTAGTTCCAGCCCCAAGAACCCGCCACGACCCAAAGAAACCCTCCCAAAATTGCGGCCAGGATCAGGTAGGCCCCTAGCCGAATTCGCTCGATGACGGCTCCTGACATAATCGAGGCAGTGGTCATCGCAAACAGGGCAAAGGCGAACCAGAAAACACCCGTTAGGTTATCGCCGATGTTTGGCCCCATCTCTGGCGACCAGGGATAGGTCGTCGCCACAAAATCAAGCAATCCTTCACCATCCAGGGTGCCCAGGTTCTCTGGCAGCGAGGTGCTCCAGGGTCCAAGGATCGGCCCAAAGCGGGGAAATATGGAAAAGCCTGCGTACACCCACCAGCCAAAGAAATAGAAAGATAGACCAACAACAGATAGGGTCATCAGGTTTTTGACCATTGTGGCCAGGACATTCTTAGCCCGAGATGCCCCGCCTTCATAGGCAAGAAAGCCCACGTGAATAATCAGCATGAACACAGAGGCCCAGTAATAGTAGGACTCTGTGACAAAGGTTCCTAGAAATGCCTGCGCATCAGGTTCCATACTCAACTCCAAAAAAATCGTCTGGCATGGCCAAAAGTTACCCAGAAAGGAATCGGCTTACCTTGAAGCACCGCTTGAGCTACGGTCAATACTTGCCAACTCCAAATTAGGAAGTGAGCCGAGTTCTTTAACTCAGCGCTTCGCCTCTAACCTCCCACACAGCTACGTTAGGGAAGCTGCGTAGAGCTAGCTTTAAAGCTCACCGTATCCCTTTGTATAGAAAGATTGATTGCAAAGATTTTGCATTTTCTATACATGTTTGAATGTATCGACGGCTACGAATTTGCGCTAAGCCGGCTAAGGTTTGAGTGTGGAACCCCCGCGCCGTCGGGGTTCCACGCAACTTGAATGTCCTAACGCGAAAGCGTAGCGCCACAAAACAAAATTATTTTCATGGGGGTGTGCACTCCCGCTGGGGTCGCACATCCCCGGCGGTAACTAATTGTGCTTAAGCACTTATTTTGTAGCTTTGCACACAAAACAATGTAGAGCCGCCAATGAATATAGGCAATTGGAGAGAGCTTAAGCTGGAAGCGTTTGGCATGGTTGAAGTGTTGCCTCAGCAGATTGCCCTGAGTGAAAAAGCTGAGGAGTTGGGTCTGAAGTTTTTTCTTGTTTCCTACACCGACCTTCTGGGCGGTACCCGGGCCAAGCTGGTGCCCGCGGCTAAGATTGCCTCAGTTCAACAGGACGGAGCCTTCTTCGCCTCCTTTGCCTCCAACCTGGGATTGGGGCCGGATGCGGCTGAGATTGCCGCCATTCCCGATCCTGCTTCCCTGACCGTGCTGCCCTGGCAGCCTGAGGTGGGTTGGGTCGCCAGTGACGTTTACTTTGACGGCGAGCCTTTTGATGCCGCTCCCCGCATGATTCTCAATCGGGTTTTGGACAGGTGCGATCGCCTCGGATACACCTACAAAGCCGGGGTTGAGGCCGAATTCTTTCTGCTAAAAGCCACCGAAACAGGGTATGCCGTAGCAGATAGCCTGGATACCGCCGATCGCCCCTGCTATGACCAGCTCAACCTGATGCGGCAGTATGACTTCATCTCCACCCTGGTGACCTATATGGAGCATCTGGGGTGGGAACCTTATCAGTGCGATCACGAAGACGCCAACGGCCAGTTTGAGATTAACTGGACGTTTAATGACGCCCGTACTACCGCCGATCGCCATGTGTTCTTCAAGTACATGGTCAAAACCTTGGCAGAACAGCGGGGGCTGACGGCGACGTTTATGCCCAAGCCCTTCAGCCACCTCACGGGGAGCGGTGCCCATGTCCACAACAGCCTGTGGCAAGGCAACACCAACGCCTTTGCCGAGGGAGCCGACGCCGGTGGTCTGTCTACCGTAGGCTACCAGTTTTTGGCAGGAGTGCTGGCCCACGCCAAAGGTCTAGCCGCTCTCTGCGGCCCCACTGTCAACTCCTATCGACGCTTGGGAGCCACAACAACCACCTCAGGCAGCACCTGGAGCCCGCGCTACATCTCCTACGGCGGCAACAACCGCACCCACATGCTCCGCATCCCCGAAGCGGGGCGGTTTGAGTGTCGGCTGGTGGACGGTTCCGCCAATCTCTACCTGGCGCTGGCGGGGCTGCTGAGCGCTGGGCTGGACGGCATTGAAAAGCAACTGACGCCGGGGCAGCGCATCGACGCAAACCTATTTGTCCGGGGAGATGAGTTTCCCGACCTGGATGTGCTGCCTGCCAACTTGCTGGAGGCGCTGGACTGCCTCAAGCAGGATGACCTGCTGATGGCGACCTTGGGAGAAGGGGCTGCCAAAACTTTCTTCGAGTTCAAGCACGACGAGTGGCAGCAGTACAGTCAGCAGATTACGCCCTGGGAAATGAGCCACTATGTCAACTGCTAGTGCTGCCGGAGGTGGTCGCCCAGTTGAGAATAAGAGCCTATCGTTGTGCTTCCCCCGCTGCCACCACTAGCTGAATCAGCCCGTCCACCATGCGATCGCGCTCCAACGGCAGTATGGTTTCACCATGCATGATGTGCTGCAGGATCAAATAGTGAACGATGGCACCGGCAAAAATGCGGGCCGCCACTGGTGGGTCGGGCAACTGAAGCTGAGACTGGGAGGCCAGGTAGAACGAAAGCCGCTCCATCAGGGGCTTCACCGTCTCACGTACAAAGGTTTGCGACAGGGCGGGAAACCGCTCGGACTCGCCGATGAGCAGTCGCATCAAGGTCAGCAGCGATGGATTGTGGGAAAACTCCTCAAGGACAGAGGTGGCTATTTGCCGCAGCACCTGCTCTGGGGGAGCCTGCAGGTCGAGGTCGGTGGGCAGGTCAAGAATCACCTGGCGGCTATTCTGGGTTAGTTGCTGCATCAACGCCACAAACAGCGTCTCTTTATCTTGAAAGTAGTTGTACAGCGTCGGTTTGGACACCTTCGCCGCCGCCGCAATCCGATCCATGCTAGCTGCTGCGTAGCCGTGGGCGGTGAATACCTGCAGCGCGCCTGCCAAGATGGCCCGAGCTTTGTCGGGCTTATCTTTATTGGTTGGAGTGGACGGATCGGATGGTCTGAATTCGGTTGAACGATTCACGCAAGCGGACTCCCTAGGGTTTGACTGGCAGAGTGCTGGGCCTCTACCTCCGTCGATTGTTTGGTCAATCTACACTGCCCCATCTTAGCTACAGCGCTACGCTTTCGCGTGAGGACATTCAAGAGGTGCGGAACCCCTGCGTCGCGTGGGTCCCACACGCAAACCTGAGCCCATAGGGCTACAGGACGGGGTTGACCTTACTAAACGGTTTAGTAAAATAGAATTATGATCGGCAAAATCCACTCCTCACTCTCCTCAGGAGGACACTATGAACTCAAATGCGCTAAACCATTCGACAGTCGCAGGCAAGCTGTCCCGCCGCTGGCTGGGAATTGCTGGCGCGACGGTGCTAGGCATCGCTGGAGTTGCCTGGGGCGTTTGGCAGTTCCACTTTCTTCCCACTAGGGAAACTCAGATAGAAGTGACCCCTCGCCCTGAAATCTCGACCGTCACCGCTCTGGGGCGACTGGAGCCAGAGGGAGAGCTAATCCAGCTTACGGCTCCCACCGCTACCCAGGAAAGCCGTATTGAGCAACTGCTGGTGGCCGAGGGCGATCGCGTCCAGGCCAACCAAATCATCGCCATTTTGGATAATCACCGCCGTCAGCAGGCCGCCCTACAGCGAGCCGAAGAGCAGGTGCACATCGCCCAGGCCCAGCTAGCCCAGGTGGAGGCCGGCGCTAAAACCGGCGAAATCCAGGCCCAGCAAGCCGAAATCGCTCGTCTAGAGGCCGAGCAGTCGGGCAACCTAAACACCCAACGAGCCGCAATTGCCCGGCTGGAGGCCGAGGTCCAGAACGCCCGGCTGGAGTACCAGCGGTACAATTCCCTCTACCAGGAAGGCGCAGTCTCTGCCTCCGAGCGAGACGCCAGACAGCTCACCTACACCACCGCCCAGCGCCAGCTTCAGGAGGCCCAAGCCGCCCTCGCCCGCATTGAGACCACCAGTGAACAACAGATCAGCCAGGCCCGCGCCACTCTAGATCGCATTGCCGAAGTGCGTCCGGTGGACGTAGAAGCCGCTGCCGCCGAAGTCCAGTCGGCGCGGGCAGCGGTGGCCGAAGCCCAGGCCGAGCTAGAGCAAACCTACGTGCGATCGCCCCGTGATGGCCAGATTATCGAAATCCACACCTACCCAGGCGAAACGATTGCCGATCAGGGTATCGTCACCCTGGGGCAGACCCAGCAAATGATGGCGATCGCCGACGTCTACCAGAACGACATTTCCCAAATCCAGGTGGGCCAACCCGCCACCATCACCTCCCCCGCCATTGACAGACCGCTCCAGGGCACAGTCGAGCGCATCGGCCTCCAGGTGGAACAGCAGCAGGTCGTCAACGAAGACCCTGCCGCCAACATCGATGCCAAGGTCGTGGAAGTTCATATTCGCCTCGGCCCCACCGCCAGTAAACAGGTCGCCGGACTGGCCAACCTCCAGGTTACCGCCACGATTCAAACTCAATCCTAAATTCCTGCAGGTGGGCGATCGCAACAGGCGATGAACCATAAACCTACCCAGCGATGCGCTGAGCAGAACACACCCCGCACCAAAATCCAAAATCCAAAATCCAAAATCCAAAATCCAAAATCCCCACTCCCATGCTTGACCTCCTCAAAACTCTACAACAGCGCACCCCCCTGGGGTTTCTCCAGCTCAACCACGACCGCATGCGGCTACTGACGGCGATCGCCGGTATCACCTTTGCCGACATTTTGATTTTCATGCAGCTGGGGTTTTCCGATGCGCTCTATCGCACCAACACCCAATATCCCCGCAGCTTGAAGGCGGACTTGGTGATCACCAGTACCCAGGCCAAGAATTTTGGCCAACTGCGCACCTTTGCCCGCAGCCGCCTCTACCAGGCCCAAGACGTGCCAGGAGTCGCTTCGGTAGATGCCCTTTACATTGGCTCCACGGACTGGCGCAATCCCCTCACTCGTAAAGAAACCTCCATGATGGTTCTGGGGCAAAACCCCGACCGACCTGCCTTTGATCTCCCGGAAGTGAATCAGCAGTTGGCGGACATCCGCCTTCCCAATACGGTCCTATTTGATCAGGCATCACGGGGTGATTACGAAACCTTGATTGCCCAAGTCAGCCAGGGGGAGCAGGTCACCACTGAAATTGGCTTACAAACGGTCACTATCGGCGGCCTCTTCACCGTAGGCGCATCCTTTGCCGATGATGGTGCCTTGATCACCAGCGACCAAAACTTTCTGCGGCTCTTTCCTCGCCGGGAAGCAGGAACCGTCAGCCTGGGGCTGGTGCGCCTCCATTCCGATGTTGACCCGGAACAGGTACAAAAGATGCTGGTGGAGCGGTTACCCGACGACGTACAGGTCTTTACCCAAGAAGGCTACGTTGACTTTGAACTACAGGATATCCAGGCCAACTCACCGATTGGCTTTGTCTTTGGTTTGGGGACGGCAATGGGCTTCATTGTGGGCACAGTCATTGTCTACCAAGTCCTTTCCACCGATGTGAATAGCCATCTGGCAGAGTATGCCACCTTCAAAGCGATGGGCTATCGCAACCGCTACCTGTTGGGCGTCATCTTTGAGGAAGCTTTGATTCTATCGCTGCTGGGCTTTGTGCCAGGACTGACCATTTCTTTGGTCGCTTACCAGCTCACTGCCGCCGCCACTGCCCTACCTCTGGCTATGCCCTTCAGCCGCACGGTCATCGTTTTCCTGCTGACGCTGGTGATGTGTAACGCGTCTGGGGCGATCGCCACCCGCCGCCTCCAGGCCGCCGACCCCGCCGACATTTTCTAACACTACTTCCTTAGAGAAAGCAAAAGCCGCCATGACCCCAATCCAAAATCCCAAATCCAAAGCCCAAAATCCAGCAATCGCCATCCATCAGCTCGACCACTATTTCGGTGCTGGACCACTCCGCAAACAGGTGCTGTTCAACATTAACCTGGAAATTACGGCGGGCGAAATTGTCATCATGACTGGCCCTTCCGGCTCGGGTAAAACGACTTTGCTGACCCTGATGGGCGGTCTGCGATCGGCCCAGTCGGGCAGTCTAAAGATTTTAGGGCAGGAGCTTTGCCAGGCCAATCCGCGGGATCTGGTGCAGGCCCGCCGCTACAACGGCTACATCTTTCAGGCCCATAACCTGCACGGCAGCCTGACTGCCCTGGAGAATGTGCAGATGGGGTTGGAGGTCCACGGCACCCTGGCTCGGTCAGAGCGCCACCGTCGAGCGGCTGAGATGCTGAAGCAGGTCGGGCTAGAGCAGCGAATTCACTATCATCCGGCAGACCTGTCCGGCGGGCAGAAACAGCGGGTGGCGATCGCCCGTGCCCTGGTCAGTCGCCCCAAAATTGTCCTGGCTGATGAACCCACCGCTGCCCTGGATAAAAAATCGGGACGGGATGTGGTGGATATCATGCATGATCTGGCCAAACAGCAGGGCTGTACCATCCTGCTCGTGACCCACGACAATCGCATTCTCGATATTGCCGACCGGATTATTTATATGGAAGATGGTCGATTAACTCGCTAGCGGGAGCTGTGGTCAGAAGGCAGAAGGGGGAAGGGCTTAGGCTGTGTCGTTCTGTTCAAATGGGGGGCTGTTTTGTAAGTGCTCAAGCACAATTAATTACAACTTGTGGAGGTGGTGGCACCCCCCCGCGGGGGGCCCACCACCCAAAAAAAAATATAATAAAACACACTACAGAAAACAAAAATAAAAATAAAAAAAAAAGATATTAGAAATCCC
>JBHJGR010000361.1:0-24087 GCA_050331615.1 Elainellaceae cyanobacterium | reverse complement strand
GAGCTGTAAAGAGTATGAAGATGTAGTGGGTGTACTACGAATATTTATCAACTGCCCTAAAGTTTACGAAGATACCCATCCTCGTACCTCTGCATCGGTCAGAGTACGTTCTATTTTTGCGTATTCACTTTGAGCTGCTCGGAGGAGATGGGCCATGGTTACAGAACTACCTTCGTCAGCAGCAAGAAAAGCGGCATTAAGGGCGATATTACGGATATTGCCCCCTGATATGTTGAGCCGTGCCAGCTTCTTCAAGTTGAGGCTGGTGGTCGGTGTGGCAGCAGGAAATGCACGCCGCCAGATTTCCACCCGCTGGTCCATATCGGGAAAGGGAAACCGTACGATAAACCTCAGACGACGAATAAATGCTGGGTCAATGGATTCCTTTAAATTCGTTGTCAGGATTGCTAGCCCCCGGTAAGATTCCATTCGCTGTAAGAGATAGCTAACTTCCATATTGGCGTAGCGATCATGGCTATCTTTGACGTCGCTGCGCTTGCCAAAGATAGCATCAGCTTCGTCGAAGAGCAGTACCACGCCACCCGTTTCCGCTGCATCAAATACCCGCCGCAGGTTCTTTTCCGTCTCCCCGATATATTTGCTAACGATCGCACTCAGGTCTATACGATAAAGGTCGAGGTCTAGCTCCCGTGCAATGACGCCCGCTGCCATTGTCTTCCCCGTGCCGCTCAGTCCAGCAAAGAGGGCGCTAATCCCCAAGCCGCGATCGCCACTTCGGGCAAAACCCCAGCGCTGGTAAACCGTCATACGTTGCCGCACATGAGCTGAGATTTCTCGCAAGATCTCCTTCTGCAAGTCAGGCAACACGAGATCTTCCCAGGTATCTTCAGTGGTGATGCGCTGAACCAGGTCGTCGAGCTGGGGACGGGATTGGAGGCGACAGTGGTGCCACAGAACCTGGGCTAGGGAGCTAATGGAGGGCTGGGAAACGGATTGCTGGGTGCCTACCGGGGGCTGCTTGCTATCATCCGTTGCAGTTTGGGCGAGTGCCTGCATCCCAGCCACCCGAATTGCGTTGGTGCTGAGGTTGAATTGGGTTGAGAGGCTCTCAATGAAGCCATTGAGTTCATTGGCGCGATCGCCTAAGGTCTGTTGCCAGAGAATAGCTTGCTCATTCAGGGTCGGCGTGTGGACGTCAAACGTGAGCAGTGGGCGCTGTTGGACAGAACGGCGATCGCGACTCAGCACAATTAGCGAACTATCAAAGCTGTGAACCAGTAGAGCAACTGCACATTCTCGCGCCGCATCTAGCCCGCCCACGTCATCCCAATCCAACAGCAAGATGACCTGTTTGAGTCTGGCTTCCCTTTCCCAAAGGTGAATCAACTGCTGCAGGTCTGTGGTGTTGGTGGGAATTGCTTTGCTATTCAAGCTATAGAGGGAACTGCCAATCTGGCGGCAGACCTGAGCCGCAATCATGCGCTTACTGGCATGGTCTTCGCCGCAAAGCTGTAGGACAGGGGAGGGGCTTTGCGAGCCATGCTGGGCCAGAGAAGCTGCCAGGGCATTCACCAGTGATTGATGGGATGGCACTAACAGGTCTGGGGCTTCCGGTGGAACCGCTTTGACTAAATCCATCAGCCGTTCATCCAGGTGTTCCAGACCCATCAGGTAATGCAGAATTCTTTCATCAATGCGCAAAGGCGTCGTAAGCAGGGAATGTCCTGGCCCTAGTTCAACGAGCTGCCATCGACGCAGTGGGGATAGGGGGGAAAAGGCACTCCAGTGGGTATCACTGAAGACGGTTCTTGCCAGGTAGAAAGTGGGATAGGACAGGCGAGCATCACCAGATGCTGCTCCGCAGAGGGCGGCCCAGGAGGGATCGAGTTCCTGCCCAGCGCAGAGCATCAGAATTTCCCGCTCAAAATCGGAGAGTTGAAAGAGCTGGCAGAGATATTCCAGAGCTGGGGGCTTTCTGTCTAAGCGAGATTGGCACTCATCATTACCAGGGAAAGCATCAGGCGGAGGATCGGGTATGACAGGATTTGAGGGATCTGCTAATCGAGCAGCTTCCGCCTGGAGGGCATAACGAACCTGCGTAAGGGCGTGCATTAAATGGTGCTGGTTGGTCGTATGCCAGTCAGAGGGCTTGGGGGAGGACATGGGCTTAGCAATGAGGGGGCGAAGTCAAGCTTGAGGATAAGTCGTTAAACAAAGTAAGGAAAATTTAAGGAATTGCGATCGCAGGTTGACCGGTGTACTGCTGGTATTCAGGGCTGGTCTTGTCCAGGTTGACTTCTAGAGGACTTTCGGCACCATCAATCTGCACCCGCACCAAGTATTCTCCAGGGATGACGCCTTCAGTGTTAAAACCCAATCGTGAGGTATCTGCTGACCGCTTGTCTGCCGGAAAAATGTAGGAATTGGGGTTATCGCTGGAAGTGCCGTTGAGCAAAACAAAGACACGCTGTCCGGGGGCCACGGTTATATCTACCGGCACTGCTAGCTCCGCGGCAATGAAACCATCTTCATCTTCCTCAGCTTGCATGATTTCCGGGCTAGCGTCTTTGAGGACATTCGGGCATAAGACAACTGGAACGGCGTTTGACTCAACAATGTGCTCGAACGCTTCTCCAGGTGCACAGCTGAGGTGAACAACCTGTACCCCCTGCAGTCCAGCCCTAAGCAGTTGTTGCTCCTGGGGGGGCAGCGCTGCGAGATTGATGCGAACGAGGCTATCACTAATTTCCTGGGGCGTGACGCGAGCCGAACCAATTTGAATAAGGGTGCGATCGCTCCCACGGAGTTGGCGTCCATAAATCAACAGCACACTTTGTAGTGTGATAGGTTGCCCCTTTTCCCCCTCTGGCTCCACTCTCTCTAACACGGGCCGACCAGGGGCCACAAAAAACTGGGACCGTCGCACTGGGAGAGCCGTTTTACCAGATTTGTCTCCTTGAATTAGTACTGCTGTCGCCTGATAGGCAAAGGATAGGGAATAAGGGACCTGGAAGAAGACGGACCAGATGCGGGATAGATCCTCGGTGGTGATGGTGCTGGGCAGAAATTTCACCATCTGCACCTGGTCACCCAGGGTGGAGTTGGCTAAGTTGGGCAACGTGGAGCTAGTCAGCGTCTCGTTGATAAGTTCCAGGGTCAGCAGCGGGGTATCCACCAGCGTACGTACGACACTGCCCAGGAGGCGCTGCGGCTCAAGCTCCTGTTCGTTACCATAAAAAGTCATTAAATAATGAAGATCGAGCCCAGCCTGGCCCTGCTTGATGAGATCTCCTTTAGGACGGCGACTCCGCAAATCTGCGTTACGCCAGGCCGGGTTAGGGGTCGCCTGATACATATAAATATTGACGCTGGCTCCCGATAAGTTGCTGCTCGTCGCATCGGGGCGAACGGTGGTTACTTGAGCACCGGGCACGTCTCTTCCAATGCCTTCCTGTAGGATCTTCTGGAGTGCGGCGGTAACGGTGGCGATCGCGAGATGGTTGCTCATGGGTGGAAGATGCGCAGGAGCGGCTTCAAGAAACTTGCAAAGAGACCTTCCTATAAGATTTCGGGGGATTTGCTGACTATCAGGACTAAATAGTTTCGTGAGCTTCCGGAGCGGTAGTGCATCGGCATGTATCCCATTACCACAGGGAACATCACGTGTTTTTGCGAGACCCGGATGGAAATAGCATCAAGAAACATGAATCTTGTCTAAAGAAAATTCCGGGGCACCAAAAACTGCAAGCGTAAGATTTACTATATTGATAGTTGTTGTCCGATCGAGATCCCGCAATTCTTTAAGCAAAAGCAACAGTTAAAGATTCAGGTCGATTGAGGAAAAGGGGCGATCGCTCCCTTCTTCCAGTAGAGTTCTGGTATAGTCTCTTCGTTGGCGGCGTCTACAGAATTGCAGTTCCTCCAGGGATTCAAGCATCTACCAATCAGCCAATTGATTGCTTGTAACATAAGGAGGAAGCCTTTTGGCCCGTCTAGAATACTCAGCCCCCGGTGTTTACGTCGAAGAGGTCAACCGGGGAAGTCGCCCGATCCAGGGCGTCAACCTCAGTGTTGCCGGATTTGTTGGTTTTACCGAAGATGTTCGCGGTGATGCAGCACTTTTTGAACCCCAGCTGATCACCACTTGGAGCCAATATTTGGAAAATTTTGCCAAACCTGGCTCTGATGGATTCACCGACTTTGGCGCATACCTGCCCTACTCGGTGAAAGGATGGTTTGAAAACGGCGGTGGGCGGTGCTGGGTAGTCAGCATTGGCACGCAGCTCCCTAGCAGAAACGGGGCGGCCCAGTCCAGTGAGCCCGTCATGACCATCGTGAATACCGCTGGTAAGCGTCCGTCCCTGCAGTTCAGCCTCAAAAAAGAGGTTGCTCAGGATGGGCGAGTGAAGGTCATCATTCAGCCGGATGAACCAAAACCGCTTAATCCCCTCGAATATGACCTGATCTTAGAATCATATAACAACATTAATGAACTTCCTTCGAAAGGAAGAGGTTCATTGGTTGTTGCCAAAGTTGATAATTCCTACTAAGTCCGTATTTTTGATAGATCCGGGGATATGGTTTTCCCCAATGAAGGAGATGGCGAATTTTCACCGGATGACAGTCTCGCTGTACAGCTGAATGCGGCATTGGATACGGTGCTGAATGACCAACGGCTCGATGAGCAAACCAGCAGCGAGCTTCTGAAAGCGATTGTAGATGGGCTAGACTATGATCCCAATCAACCCGATATTCTCGATACGGGGGAATACTTTCAGGTGCGCATTGAGCGGGACGGGGAAGTCTTGACTTGTCCTGAAAGGGATGAAAATGATTCAGTGGTACTAGACTCGGATGGAAGGCCTAAGTCCAAAGCTGCGGTCTACCGTCACCTGACAATGGATGCGACTGTAGATTCTAAGGTTGGAACCGGCCTGGAAGAAGCATTAAAGAACAACCCTTTCATCGACGTCATCATTGATGCAACGGATGGATTGGCATTGGCGCGGCGTCCTGCTGATGGCGTCTATGAAGTGAGTCCACCCCTGGTTACCTATCGTGTCAATCGTTGGTACCCCCGTGTCTACGGGAACCGGCAAGACCGCACTGGCGTGCAGGGGCTTTTCGAGATTGACGAAGTTGCCATGGTTGCCTGCCCCGACCTGATGCTGGCTTACCAGAAGGGTTTGCTGGATCTGGATCAGGTTCATGGCGTGATGGAGCTGATGATCACCAGTTGTGAGAACGCGGCTCCCAGTCCGGCCTACCGCATGGCGGTCATCGATCCGCCTCCTGTGCGGGTCAACCGAAGTAAGGAGGCCATTTCCCCAGAGCAGCAAAAGCCCCAGGATGTAGAGCAGTGGCTCATGGATCACTTTGGGCGGCGATCGCAATTTGCCGCCCTCTACTATCCCTGGCTCCAGGTGCCCGACCCCAGGGAGAGTGGTAAGCCCAAGCTGGTACCGCCCTGCGGCCACATGATGGGTATCTGGTGTCGCACCGACGAATCCCGCGGTATCTTCAAAGCGCCTGCCAATGAAGTGCCCCGAGGGGTGGTGGGCCTTGCCTATGACACCAACTTCCGCGAACAGGAGCTACTGAACCCGAAGGGAATTAACTGTATCCGTAAGTTTCGCGATCGCGGCACGCTGGTTTGGGGTGCCCGGACTCTGGCTGCTCTAGATGATGTGAACTGGCGCTATGTCAGCGTCCGTCGTTTAATGAGCTACATTTCCAAGTCCATTGAGACGGGAACCCAGTGGGCCGTCTTCGAACCCAATGATGAGGATTTGTGGGCACGAGTAACGCGCACCGTGAAAAACTTTCTGGAGCGGATTTGGCGAGAGGGTGCCCTATTTGGCAGCACTCCAGAGGAAGCATTCTACGTCAAATGCGACGCAGAGCTAAACACCCCCGAAACTATGAAGCTCGGCCTTTTGTACGTAGAGGTCGGCGTGGCTCCAGTACGGCCTGCCGAGTTTATCATCTTCCGTATCAGTCAGTGGGACCCTACCCAGGACCAAAGCAGGTAGTGCTTATGAAGTAGGGGCTGGCTAGTGCAGTCTCTACTTCAACCCAATTAGCGGCGCTGGCTGCACACAAACACTAGATTAGGCGTTTCACTATCATTTCTTTTCTACTAATCTCTTGCCTTGATTTCACGAAGGAGCTGAAACCATGTCTGAATTATTAACAGCCTGTCGATTCTATTTTGAAGCGGATGGAATTGCTGAAAAACAGATTCTTGAAGTTTCTGGCCTATCTGTCGAATCTCCCGTTGCCGGAGACGGGGGAGTTCACGGGTCCAGCAAAGGCGGCGTCAAAACACGTCAGGCGACTCCAACCACTGAGAAATTTACTAACGTTACGGTCAAGCTAGTCGCCACTACGGATAAGGATCTCTATGAGTGGTACAAGAACTGTAACACCAACGACGGCGGTTCCTCAGCGTGGTCAAGCAATCGCAAAGCGGCCTCCGTTAGTGCTTATGACCAAGCAGGTGGTATGCAGGCCCGCTGGGAAATTAAATACGCCTATCCTTGTAAGTATGAAGGGCCATCATTTACCGCCGCTGACACTAATATGGCGAACGAAACGCTAGAGCTCATTCACGAAGGTATTGAACGCGTACAGTAGGACTCATCAATGGCTGGATTTTCTGAATTATTAACTGCCAGCAAGTTTTATCTGGAACTGCGGCTCGATGGTAGCAATGACAATGTTGACGCTACCTTCCTGGAGTGCCAGGGGTTTAAGCGCTCTCAGGAGGCGATTGAAATTGCTGAAGCCACCTCCAGAAATTGGGGGAAAGCCAAATATGGACAAGTCCTGCGGACAAAACTTCCCGGCAATTCCAAGGTCGAGAATATTATTCTGCGTCGCGGCATGACCAGCTCCACGACCCTCTGGAAATGGTTCGCGGACGTCGAGTCTGGTAAATGGGCCAACCAGGTTCGGGACGGATCGTTGGTGATTTATGACCAATCCGGTACGGAGCAAGTTCGATTTAACTTTCAGGGTGCCTGGCCTGTTAGATACAGTGCGTCGGATGTCAATGCCCAAAGCAGCGACATTGAAATTGAAGAGCTAGAGATTTCTATAGATAGCCTCGTCCGTGTAGATGTGTCGCTTCAGACACTGGGGCCTTCTACCCCATCTATTCCGTCCATTTCGCCGTAATTCTCTACGTAACCAGGTCGCCCCGGTTGGGGGATCAATGGGTATCGCTTATGCTACAAAACGAATTTGAATTCACTCTCCCTAAGGGGTACCTGGACGGAGATGGCAAGCTCCATCGCCAGGGCAGAATGCGCTTAGCAAAGGCGATTGATGAAATTGCTCCCCTCAAAGATCCTCAAGTACGGGCTAACCCGGCCTATGCGACCGTCGTAATTCTCTCAAGGGTCATTACTCGCCTGGGTGACATTGATGAGGTGACGCCAACGCTAATTGAGGAGTTGTATGCTAGCGACCTGAACTACCTCTATGACCTCTACCAGCAGATTAACAATGAGGGGCAGGAGGAGAGTGTTGTCAGCATTCGATAGCATCCTTCTGCTTCACCGGTTTCGAGTTCTATAACCCCCGTTGATGCCCCCAATCTACTCATGAGACTCACCGATATTGTTAATCAATCTCGCCGGAAGATTAGCGAATGGAGCAACTTTGCACGCCATCCGCAGCAAATGTTGTCTCAGAGAGCACGTCGCCAGGGGCAGCAAATTTATGAGAGCGTCGAGTTGCCGGGCCAATCCAATCCCAGGGGTGGGTCTACAGCAGTGAAGCCTCGCTCCAATGGGTCTGACTCCTCGAACGGCAAGGCTGCCAGAGGGAAACGGCGTCTCCCTTTGGTACAGTCTACCCAGGAAAGGCCCCAGCCCTATTGGCATGCCAGCACAGGACTAGTCTCTGAACCTCACCTCGTCCCACCGGATAGTGCAGAATGGCAAGAACAGCTAGTTGAGGAGATCCAGGAAGAATTAAGCAGTTACGCTGTGGGCAAGCAGATTTGGGATGGGGGACAGGTATCCATCTATGAGGGCACCGAAGCAGGGCTTGGAGAACCCGTTTGGATTCATGTATATCGTCTGTCCGAGGACGATTTTGATGAGCAGCAGATCAAAGAACGGCAAAAAAGATTTAGCCAGCTCATTCAAGATAATTTGAAGTTAGGAAATGGTCCTGACTTTCGCATTATCAAGCTTAAAAACTGGCAGCTTGCTAAACTGGATAATTCCCGCCGCACCTCCTCATCCACTTCAATATATCGCTGCTATCTCATTACTAAACCGATCGCCGATGCGATTCCCCTCGCCCAGCATCTTGAGAAACAGGGCGCGATGTCATCTGAGCAAGTTCGCCTCGTTCTGTTTCAGGTTCTAGACACCCTGCGCTACTTGCACAACAGCTATCAAACGCGCTGGTTGGCAAACACCTGGGCCTTAGGGTTACCGCATGGCAACATTAACCTGGAGAGCCTTTGGCTGCGCCAGGCAACTCATCGGGGAACTGATGAGTATCAATTCTTCATTTATTTATCAGATTTTGCCCTGTGGGCGCATTTGTTTGATCCGAAGCGTGTTGAACCCGCTGATAGCATTAAAGACTTAAAGCCTGGACAGTACGCTGCTGCTGACACCGATGCTTTCCAGTGGGACTTGAAATCCCTGGGAACGGTTGCATTTGAGTTGCTAAACGGTAGTCAGACGGAATCGGAATCAAATGTATTGCATCTGGCTCAAGATGACGCCAACTGGCAACCTTGCCTGCATGGCGATCCACTCAAACAGTTTGTTCTGCGGCTTTTGGGCGGAGAGCTGAAACAGGTTGAGGTGGCCATACAGGCATTGAAGAATCTGCCTGCACGAAGTGGCTTTATCCAGCAGAGGCATCTGTCAGAGGGTGATGCGGAGGCGATCGCCCCCCCCCAACAGCCGTCAGGAATGTCAATTAAGTTTGTCATATTATTTATCGCTGTTGTTTCCGTTATTTCAGCCCTTGCAGTTGCTTATCTTGCTGGTTACTTTTCATTTCCAAAACGAGGTGCAAATCCAGATATCGAATTAGATTCAGGCAGTGCTTCGTCTGTTTTGCTACCGGATTGTTTTACTAAATCACCTGAAACCTCAAGTCCTATTAAAATCCCTTATGTAATCGTACCCAACAGCAGTTAGGATAGGGGTTTTTCTCGATCGCTGGGGCAACAGACACAAGACGGGCAACAGGCACAAGACGTGGAATCCCCAATGGCAGCCGCCCTTGAGGAAAGATTTCCGGGGCTTGAAATGGAGGCGATCGCCCACGATCTGCAAAATAATCAGGCTGCAATGCGATTTGTCCGTGAGAATTCCGACGCTGTGGTGCTGTTGGATGGAATCAACCAGCAGCAGCTTCTGGCAGGACTCGGGATGACAACCGTGGGCTACGACGCCATTGTGCCCTTCATCGCCTTTGGCGATTCAGGACGCGAACATAGTGCCCCTCGCCTTCTCGACGGCACCATCACCCTGGAGCAGCTCCGCCAAATTTACCTGAACGAGCTGACGCAGGTGAACAACAGGCGAATCCAGCCCTTTCTGCCATTTGTGGAGCAATTTGATGAGACCGGGGTTCTTCAAGGTGATGCGACGGCTCATCCAACCATTCAACAGATCAAAGAATTGCTCTTTCCCAATAATTTATCTCGCCAAGACGAGCTTCAGGATCAGTTTCAAGATATAGCTGACCAGGCCGAGCAGAATTGGCAAAGCGAGGTTGACAATGGGGGGGGGAAAGCTCACAACATTTATGCTCGCATTTTTCGGGAATTTGAAAATCAAGTAGGTGAAGCTGAAGAGAACCTTGTAGTGGGCATCGGGGTCGATCGGCTCAGCACCGTCTTTGGCCAGTGTACGGCTTATCCCCTCGCGGTGCAGTTTGAAGGAAGCACATTTCAGGTGTTTCAGCAAATCGGCGACCAACCGATTGACATGGAAACTAATCTCTGTAGTGACAAGGGCAGCTACTGGATTGATAACAGCCTATTTCCCATTGGCGATGACAATCCCGATGGGGGAGCTGAGTACTACCCGCTGGCATATCCCATGAGCGTGGTCTATCACCAGGGGGCGGAGGCAGGAAAGGCGTTTGCCGAACTGCTCAAAACAGCTCAGGGGCAATATTTGCTAAATGAAGTCGGGCTGGTGACGCAGTGCTCAGCCCCAGAAATTCGTAATGCCGTGTGGGGAGGGAAATAGTGGCAGATCCAAAGCAACTGGCCGTTCAAGCCGAACGCATCCTCAACGACCCAATTTTGCTGCGGAAGTTGGGCGATCGCGTTTACAAACTTTTGCAGGAAGACATCCGTAACCAGTGTGATCGCACCGGGCATTACAGGAGAACATACCGATGACCCAAAATGGCAGAACCAGCAGCGGCACGCCGACCAGCGCAGGCCCTCAGATCAATCCGTTTAACTACGTCCCGGCCAACCGCTTCTACGTACAGATGGACAACGATCCGGCGGCAGCATTTAGCGAGTGTTCCGGTATCAGCGTCAAGGTAAAGCATGACACTCATGCCGAGGGCGGCGTCAATAATCAGCGGCGGGTGGTGCTGGGTCAGGCGGAGTTTTCCGACATCACGCTGAAGCGAGGCGTCACTGACAACATGGTGTTTTGGGACTGGATGCAGAGCATTCTCAGCGGCACGAAGAACCAGCGCCGGAATATCAACATCCTCGTCTACAACCAGGCGGGCGAAACCATGCAGTGCTGGACGCTCATCGGCGCTGTCCCCGTGGGCTGGACTGCCCCAGCGCTCCAGGCTGACTCCAACAGCGTTGCCATTGAAGAGCTGACCCTCGCCTATGAGGGGCTGAAGGTCGAACGACGTGGTCAGGGCGGCGACGTCAAGATGCTGTCGGATGGACGGGAGGAAAAGACTGGATACTATACGGGAGGTACATAACCCATGCCCCCCTTCGAGCACCTTCCCCCAATTGGTCGGGCTATTCCCCAGGGGCGATCGCTCCAGCGTCCTCCCCTGGGGCGATTTACGCCAAATGGGGAGGGGTTCGACCAAATTCATCGCCAAGCAGGGGCAGACTCTACGGGATCTTGGGAGCGGCGATCGCCCCCGCCGCTCAAGCCCCTGGGACTTTGGCGATCGCTTTTACCACCTCCAGCCGCGAGGCGATCGTTTGCTGATGCCGGAACATTGGGGGGCGGCACGTTTCCCAATTCGGACAATGTAGCTGCTGCTGATACAGCTGCACCGAATTTGCCGGGATTAAGCCCATTTCCTACGCTTCAAACCAAACCGGTCCCTACCTCTGAACCAGAAGCTAGCCCCAGTTTTTCGCCCACTCTGGACACCGCCAGCCCTGCCAGTCCAGCGGCTGTAGAGGTTCCTCCCGCCACTGAGGTTCCGGCTGCGGAGGCCCCGGCTGCTGAACCTCCAAGTTCCTCAGCTCAAATCGTCCAGGCCCAAATCGTCCAGGATCAGGGCCTTCAGCGCCAGGAAGATCGAACGGCTCCAACTGAGGCATCCTCCACGGTCGTTAAGGAGAGCCAGCAGCAGGCAGCCCGTTCTGCCGGAGAATTCTCGGCCCAGGTGGTTTCTGGCCAGGAATATTCTGAAGAAGCCCCCCAATCGATTCAACGCCGCTCTGATCCTCAAAGCGAAGGGGGGCTGGAGCAAGCCACGCAGCCTACTGGGGAGCCTGAAGTTCAGACGGCTCCTGAGCCTGAGATTCCAGCGACGCCTGAGCCTGAGATCCAGGCAGCTTCTGAATCTAATTCCCAAGCCACTCCTGAACCTGAGGTGCGGGCGGCTCCTGAAGCTGAGAGTCACGCAAGTCCTGAACCTCAGAGTCAGACAAATCCTGACTCTAAGATTCAGGCAGCTCCTGAGCTGGAGTCTCAGACAGCTTTTGAGCCTGAGATTCAGGCGGCCCCCCATCTGGGAGCTGAACCGGCGGTTGAAACCAGGGCCGAACCAATGTCCGATGCGGCGACGTCCGCAGCGCCTGAGCTAGGAATTGAACTCGCGCCCAAGCCAGCGGTTCAGGCCGCTCCGGAACGCCAGTCTCTCCAGCGGCGAGAAGCAGACGCTCCCGTTCAAGCCCCTCCGGATCTCCAGACTGCCGAATCCGAGAACTTTAATACCGGCGAGCCGCCCATTCTGCGGGCCGATGATGCGCCTGAGGTTCAGCCTCGGCGGCAATCGCCAACGGTGCCTGCAACACCCGACCAAGTAACGCTGCGCACAGATAGCCCCGATGCAGGTCCATCTCAACCCAATCAGGAAACCCAGGCCAGGGATCGTTCTCCAGCACCCCTGGTAGACATCCAGCCCCGATTGGATGCTCCGCAAGGAGCTAATGGCGCAGGCGATCGCCCCCCTCCTATCCCTGAGCCGCCAGCTATTCAACCCTCCACATCCCCACCTCCAGGGGCTGAGTTGCTGGATGCTCCAGATATAGACGAGCCTGCCCCTGAATCGCAAGCAGTCCCACCCACTCCGCTTCAGCCTTCCGAAAGTCCAGCGTCAAGACGGGAACCGGAAGCGCCCACAGTTCCAGCTACCTCTGAACCTTCTCCGCCAATCCAGCGGCGTGCCGATTCCCCTGCTCCGGAAGACGCCAGTGAGGTGCCATCGGTTCCAGGTCAACCGGCTCCGAGCCAACCATCCCCGGCAGAAATTTCCACCGCTACGCCTCCGGCTCCTTCGGTGGCGGAGTGGGGCGATCGCCCCCTGCCCACCGTACAGCGGCGCGAGGACGGGAATCACGGGCAAACACCGACTGCCAGCGCGATGCCGCCTGCGATCGCGCCCCAACCAACTGATGGCGGAGGGGACACATCTGATGCTGCTACGTCTGATGCTGCTACAGCGCTCACCAAAGAACCGGCAGATACCACTCCGTCTGTTCAGCGTCAGGTGCAGCCCCAGGGTCCGGACACCGCTCCGCCCGCTCAGCGCTCGACTCAGCTCCGGGGTCTAGACCCGGCTCCGCCTGTTCAGCACTCGATTCAGGCCCAGACGCGGAACCCAGTCCAACCGGCTCCATTTGCATCGCCCCCTCCTGCCGAAGCAAAACCGACCCCAGCCTCGCCGCTACCGTCTGGACTGCCTGCGCCGGAGAGTCGGGATATTTCCATTCAGTTTCGCCTTGACGCCAGTGCGGTTGCGCCTGAGTTGCCCAGCCTGCAGTGGTCTGGACTGGATAGGGGCGGGCTGGAACCGCCTCTTCAGAAATCACCTGGACTGGAGCCTTCGATTCCTGATAAACCGGACATTCCCAGCCTGCAGGCAAAGCTGGAGCCAACTGCGGCTGAACCTGCTGCGTTCCAGAGACTCCAGCCTAACCAGAGCGACCCGCCCCAGGCCCAGAATTTACTAAAGGTAGACACTGCCGATATCGCGGCTCGGGCCGACTCTCCGCCTGTTGCGCCCCCGCCTCCCGGTTTAGAGATTTCCCCGCAACGGCAGCCTGATGAGTCCTCTGATGCAGCCGATAGGGCCGACGCGACGCCAGAGACAGAGTTGCCTGCCGTGCAGCGATCGCTCCCCTCTCCCCCGGCACCTGCCGTAACTCCGCCTGCCGCTCCGGTGGAAGATCCCTGGGGTTCCCTGGAGGAACTACTTCAGCGCACCTACCCATCGCTGCGATCGCCAACTGAGGCTTCTCCTGAAGCGCCCGAAGCGCCAGCCTCAGAGTCCTGGTCAGATCAGTTCCGACTAGATGAGCTGGTCGATGCCCCTGCGACCGAACGCTCCCCTTACCCTGGGCCAATCTCCGAGGATCTGGTCAGTCCCTTGGCATCTGCCGCGTCTCCGACCGCTGCGGCCCCTGTCGAGCAGGCTACGGCGCAAGCCACGGAAGCGGCTCAAACCATAACCAGTCCTCTAGCTGCGGCGGATGAGGTGCAGGCAGCAGCCCAGCTCTCGGATGAGGAGAGCCTGGAAATGCTGGCCTATGTGGTCTATGGCCTGCTGCGTCAACAGTGGGCGATCGCCCAGGAGCGGTACTACGCCCTGCCGGCTGGAGTGGTGCCCTGGTTCGATGGCGTCTGTTTGCCGGGGGTGGGAGGCGGGCGATCGGCGGGCGATTTTCCGGGGGGGGGTACTGAAATTTTGGAGCTGGCCCAGATTCGCGAGATTGAGGAGCTGAGCCGAGCCGTTAATTTGCTGATTGAGTCGCGGTTGGGGGCGGATTTGGAACGCTGGGGGAAAGGCTGCTATGTCGGCGTACGGTAGTTTAATTGACACTTTGTAAATGCTCTGGAGTGGTGATCATGACTTTGGAAAAAGCTAAACTTCTCTGCCGGGATGGGTCAGGTTATGACATCGATTTTATGTTTAATCCTACGGAAGTTTCCTTTGAGGGGGATGTGGAAAGTTCCGACAACCCTGGCTCCCGGTCTTCTGAATCGGGAAAGCCCAAGGTGAGTTTTTCCAATATCAAAGCCTATCGAATTACGATTAACAATATTCTCTTTGATACCTACGAAACCAATGAAGACGTGGTGAAAAAGCACATCTTTAAGTTCAAGAAAGCCGTCCGATTTGTGAGCGGCAAAGAACGTCCTCCCCTCTTCGCATTTTATTGGGGAAACGCCTATTTGGACTATTGCTTCATCGAGAAGCTGAGCTACAAGCTGACCCTGTTTCTATCCGACGGAACCCCAGTGCGGGCGGTTATCGACAGCCTCACCCTCAAGGAGACCGACGGGCCAGCGAATGAGCAGGCCAGCGCCCCTGCCCCACAGCCGAGTTTGGCAGACACGATGCAGTCTCGCCGCCAGGTCAATCCCCTACTCCAGTCCATGAGTTTCTGGTAACTGCCGCCGTCTCGATAAGTAGGTAGTCATAAATAAACGACGCTATGGTGGGGTGCGCCCCCCGGCGGAGGGCACACCCCAGTGGCTTTATTTATGTCCATATACTTGATTCAGGTCGTCCCGTTCATTCCAGTATCTATGGGGGTCAACAATGGCTGATGGCAACTACCGGGCACTCCCGGCAATCAAAATAGATGGACAGGAGCCTCCCGTCGAGTTTATGGAGGATATTCTTCAGCTTTTTGTTGAAGAAAGCCTGCGTCAGCCGGGGATGTTTACCCTGATTATTCGCAACGACTATCAGCCGGGACGGGATGGCGATCGCCCCTGGAAGTATCAAGACATCATCCAAATCGGTAAGGCGATTAAGATTGGCTTTGTCTCCAGCACCGCCACCTCAGAGGACTTCAAGGAAGAGATTAAGGGCCAGGTATTGGAGGGCGAAATTACAGCCATCGAAGCCCACTTCACGGAGCGCACCCAGGCCCCCATTATCATTCGCGGCTATGACGTTTCCCATCGGCTGCATCGGGGGGTGTATAACCGCTCGTTTCAGAACATGACGGACAGCGACGTGGTGAAAAAGATTGCCGACGAAGCGGGCATTCCCCTGGGAACGGTGGACGCCAGCGGCGAACCCCACGAGTACCTGTTTCAGGAAAACCAGACCAATATGGAATTTTTGCGCGATCGCGCCGCCCGCATCGGGTTTGAGCTGTTTGTCAAAGACGGCAAGCTCAACTTTCGCAAGCCATCGGCAGGGGAAATCCTGGAGCTGGCCTGGCTGCAAGACATCCACAGCTTCCGCGTCCGCACCACCAGTGCTGAGCAGGTAAAGGAAGTGGAAGTACGGGGGTGGGACTATACCCAAAAACGGGCGATCGTTTCCACCGCCAAGTCGGAGAAGGTTTTGACGGAGACAGACCAGAGCAGCCAGCAGAAGGGCAGCGAGGTCAGCACGGCCTTCAACGGCAAACCCACCAACCCCCGCATGGTGGTGGTCAATCCGTTTCTGGTTAGCCCCAGCGAAGCCGACCGCATGGCCCAGGCCATCTGCAATGAGCTGGGCGGGCAGTACGTTCACGCCGATGCCAAGGGGGAGGGCAGTCCCAATATCCGCCCCGGCATCCGGGTCAGGCTGGAGGAGATGGGGCCGTACACGGGCGACTATTACGTTACGGAAACCCGTCATATTTACACAGAACGGCTCTACGAAACAGAATTCAGCATCCGGGGGCTGCGCAGTGGCAACCTGCTCTCGACCCTGGTTCCCCCCACCGCTCCTAGACCCGGCCAGACGCCGCTGATTGGCATCGTCACAGACAACGAAGACCCAGACGGCATGGGGCGCGTCAAGGTCAAGTTCCCCACCCTGACGGAGGATCACGCCAGCAACTGGGCGCGGGTGGTAAGCGTGGGGGCTGCTGATGGCCGGGGCTTGGACTGCCTGCCGGAAATCGATGACGAGGTGCTGGTGGCGTTTGAGCATGGGGATATCCACCGTCCCTACGTTTTGGGTGGGGTCTGGAACGGGGAAGATGCTCCCCCCAATTCCACCAGCGACAATGTGCAAAATGGCCAGGTGCGGCTCCGCACTTTTCGCACCCGCACCGGGCACCAGCTCCAGTTTGTGGAGGAGGACAATGGCAGCAAGGCAGGAGCTTACCTGGAAACCACGGGGGGGCACCGCCTCCGGCTCAACGACAGCGAGCAGTTCATGGAGCTGGAAACTAGCGGCGGCCACCGCATCAAGCTAACCGATGCGGGCCGCGCCATTGAAGTGCAAACCGCCGGGGGGCATCATCTGAAGCTGGTGGACAGCAGTGGCAGCATCAGCCTGAAATCCATCGGAAGCCTCAAAATTGAGGCCACAGGCAATATTGACATCAAGGCCGGGGGCGTCATCACCGTTCAGGGAGCGCTGATTAAGCTGAACTAATCACAGCCTGTTTTTGCAAACCATAAGGAGACCTCACAATGGGGAAACCCGCCGCTAGAATCACTGATGCCGTTGCCCATCCGCTGCCCCCCGTGCTCACGGGCGGGCAGGGAAGTAAAACCGTCTTGATTGGCGGACTGCCTGCCTGGCGGGGAGTCCCTGCCGCTGCCGCTGGAACCATCCAGGCGGCCAAGAAAACGTCTGACGCCACGATCAAAACTGCTGAAGCCGCCACAATTTCGGCATCAGGCACTCCAGGCTTTCCCGCTGCGAAGGCCGCCGAAGAAACGGCCAAAGCCACCGCTGCCGCCACGATGGGCAGCATGATTTCTGGTGCGGCGGGTCTGTCGGATATTCACAACTGTGCCACGCCGCTGCCGCTGCCGCCCCACGGCCCTGGCGTTGTCGTGAACGGCAGCACCACCGTTCTAATCAATGGCCTGCCCGCCGCCCGTCAGGGCGACACAATCGTAGAGGCCGTTGGTCCCCCCAACAGCATTGCCGGAGGATGCCCAACGGTTCAGATTGGCGGATAAGGGATGCATCCCCGTGACCCCAACCCTGCTGTCTGATTCGCAATTTCCCTGATTCTACTCCCCTGATTCCACTCCCCTGATTCCCCCGGAGGAACCCATGAAACGCTCCATTCAAGCCAAGAAAAAAGCCCTCCGCGCCAAGGCGCAGCAGAAAAAACCATCCCCGTTTCAGCCCCGCCCCTTTGGCAAGGCACCCGCTCCGGCGGCTCCAGTCACCCAGGCAGAGCAGGAGCGCATGGCGAAAAGCCCTGACATTCCCCTGATGCCCCTCTATCCGGCTGCTGCTCCGGCGGCGGTGCAGATGCAGCCCCAGGCAGCCAATCTCAAGCCCCCCAAGGGGACGGTGCAGCGTCAGGTTGCCGATCAGCAAGAGCAGGAGGCGCAACTGCGGATGCAGCCCCAACCCATCCAGCCGCAGGCCGAAGAATCGGAAGAGGACACCGTGCAGGCGAAGGCAGCGGCGGAGGCAGAGCTGGCCATCCAGGCCAAGGAGGAAGAGGAGGAGGAGGCCATCCAGGCCAAGGAAGAGGCGGAGGAACAGGCCGAAGAAGCCGATGAAGAAATTCAGGCCAAGGAGGAGGCAAAAGTGGACATTGAGGCTAATCTAGAGGAGAAGCAGGAAGACGCCTAGAAGTTGCCTGGCATATTCCAAAAGACGGTTCGCTTGCATCTACCTCCATTACCCGCACCAGCACCTAACTCAATGAGGAAACGGTCATGGGGGACACCCGCACCACCCACCCATCGGCAACGGTAACGCAGGCTCCAGAGTCGGGGCGATTTCAAGCCCGTCCATTTGTGCCGGAGACGGCTTTTGATGAGGATCCGCAGGAGGCGCTTCCGGCGGTACAGCCCCGCGTGGATCTGTTTGCCAGTCCGGGGCTGATGATGATGCCGCTCTATCCGACAACTCCCCCCCCGGCAGCGGTGCAGCGGCAGGCGGAAGAGGAGGAACTGCCGGAGGAGGAACCGTCGCTACAGGCAAAACCCTGGAGCCTACAGCGGCAGGAGCTGGATGAGGATGAAGAGGCGGCGGCTCCGGTTCAGGCGAAGCTGACGGTGGGGGAGCCGGGGGATAAGTATGAGCAGGAGGCCGACCGGGTGGCGTCGCAGGTGATGGCGATGCCGGAGGGCCAGGAAACCGAGGAAGTGGAGGGTGAGCAGGCGGAGGGCGGCCTGCAGCCAAAGTCGTTTTTGCAACTGCGGGTGCAGCGTAAGGGAGGCGGCAAGGCGGCTCCAGCGAATTTTGAGCAGAAGCTGGCGAACCATAAAGGCGGCGGCAAGGCGCTACCCGATGAGACGCGGGGATTTATGGAGTCTCGGTTTGGGGCAGATTTTGGCGATGTGCGGGTGCATGAGGCTCCGAAGGAGTCAGGGGCGATCGGGGCACAGGCGTTTACCCATGGGAATGACATCTATTTCAACTCTGGGAAGTATAACCCTGGCTCCAGTAGCGGGAAGGAACTGCTGGCCCATGAGCTGACCCACACGATTCAGCAGACGGGCGGCAAGATTCAGCGGAAACCCAACAAGGTCAGTCAGGTTCGGCTGAAGCAGATTCAGCGCCGGACTGCGGAAGCGGAGACGGTCGAACCTACTACAGCAGAGTCGGAGCAGACAGCCACCAATTCTGTTCAGTCAGAAGCTCCAGCGCAGCAAAGGGCGAACACAGGTCAGCCCCAGACTGGGCCGGATCAGACTGAAATGCCCCAAGGCCAGACCGCTGAAGCTGAAGACCTATCAGCTACGATCGCCCAAAACGAGCAGACCCAACAAGAAACACCAGAAACAGCCAGTCAAGCATCCAATGGGACAGGGGCGGCGGCATCTGCTAACGGGGGCGCTGCTGGATCTCCTGCGGATGGAGAAGTCGGACAACCCAGCAGTGACAGCGCTAATGGGGCAGGCAGTGGGGCGATCGCAGAACCATCCGCAGCAGACAGTCAGGCAACTGGTGCCGAAATAGCTACAGCCGCTGCGCCCGGTGCAGCAGATATAGCGCCAGTCTCCCCAGAGGCCGATCCCGATTTCCAATCGGCGGTGAGTCAAACCAAGGCGGCGGCGGCGGCTGGAAAACGCCACGCACCTGCTACGACCAAAGCCCAGGAAGCCCAGGCGGCGGCAGTGAGTCCGTCGGCGGAAATTACCAGTAAGGCCCAGGCCAACCAGGTGGGCGAGATGCAGCAAGCGGAAACCCCTGGCTTTGACAAGGCCGCCTTTAAGGCCCAACTGATGGAAAAAATCAGGGCGGCGGCTCCCAAGAATTTGCAGGAAGCCGATGAGTTTAAGAGTAACAACCAGCTCGGAACCATCAAAGGCGAGATGGTCGGTAAGGTACAGGAGGAGAAAATCGCCTCGCAGCAGCCCCTGAAGGAAAAAGCTCAGCAGACACCGGATACCAGCGGCATCGAGCCAAAGCCCGTGACCCCCCTACCAGCGGCGGAAGTAGGCCAGCCAGCGACATCCGTTGGGGCCGAGAAAGCCGTACCCAAACCCAGGGGACAGGCCGAAGTCGAAACACCACTCCAGCAGGAGAGCCAGCAGATTGACCAGCAAATGGCGGATGCAGGCGTCACCGACGAGCAGTTGGCCCAGTCTAACGAGCCGCAGTTTCAAGTAGCCCTCAGCACCAAGCAGGCGGCACAGACCAATGCGGCAACCGCACCACAGGACTTTCGCCAGGAAGAGCAGGGTGAGCTGGCCCAGGCCAAAACAGACGCAGCGGCAACAGCCCAGGAAAAGCTCCAGGGAATGCATGGCGATCGGGCGCAGCTACTATCCCAGGTGACCAACCAGCAGGCTGCCGCTAAGGGCAAAGATGAACAGGCCCGCACCAAGGTTGCGGGCGAAATCCAAAAGATTTACGCCGATACGAAGGGCAAAGTCGAGCAAATCCTCAGCGGCATCGACAGCAAAGTCAATGCCGCCTTCGATGCTGGCGCGGCGGCGGCGCAAAAAGCCTTTGAGGACTACGTCGATCAGCGCATGACCGCTTATAAAGACAATCGCTATAGCGGCGTTGATGGCAAGCTGCTTTGGGTCCGGGATAAGTTCCTCGACCTGCCCTCTGAGGTCAACGTCTTCTATACGGAAGGACGCAATCTCTACATCCAGCAGATGGATGGAGTGATTAACCAGGTGGTGAATATCATTGCCGGGGAGCTAAGCCGTGCCAAGGCAGAAGTGGCCAATGGTCGCCAGCAGGTGCAAACCTACGTAGCCCAGCTTCCGCAGGATCTGCAAGCGGTGGGCCAGGATGCCGCCAGCAGTATCCAGGGCCAGTTCGACAGCCTGGAACAGTCGGTGGATGCCAAGCAGGATGAGCTAATCGACTCTCTGGCACAAAAATACACCGAGAAACTCCAGGCGGTGGATGCCCGCATCACCCAGATGAAGGAGGCCAACAAGGGCCTGGTCAGCAAAGCAACCGATGCCGTCACAGGGGTGATCGACCAGATTAACAAGCTCAAAAACATGCTGCTATCAGTCCTGAAGGGCGCAGCATCAGCCATCGCAGGCATCATCAAAGACCCCATCGGCTTCTTGGGCAACCTGATTAGCGGCATCAAACAGGGCTTTGATAATTTCGTTGGCAATATTTGGGAACACCTCCAAGGCGGACTCATTGGCTGGCTGACGGGGGCCATGGGAGGCATTGGCCTGCAAATGCCCAAGGACATCTTTAGCCTACCTGGAATTTTTGACCTGGTGATGCAAATTCTGGGGATGACCTGGAATTACGTCCGCACCAAGGCAGTGAAGCTGATGGGCGAACCTGTCGTCGCCGCTGCCGAGAAAGCATATGACGTGTTCTTGCTGCTCCAGGAGAAGGGGCCACTGGGCCTGTGGGAGCATGTGCAAGATCAGTTCACCGATCTGAAAGAGACGGTCATCGGTGAAATCAAGAACATGGTAATTACTCAAGTGATTACTGCTGGGGTGAAGTGGATTTTGGGGCTGCTGAATCCGGCCTCGGCCTTTGTGAAAGCCTGCATGTTGATCTACGACATCGTCATGTTCTTCGTGAATCAGGGCAGCCAGGTGTTGAGCTTGATGAAGGCTGTGATTGAGGGTGTGAAGGCGATCGCCAGTGGTTCCGTTGGCGCAGTTGCGAAGGCGATCGAAGGTGCACTGGTGAAGTCCTTACCTGTGGTGATTGGCTTCCTGGCGTCGTTACTGGGTATTGGAGGGTTGACAGGCAAAGTCAAGAAGATTATCACGAAGATTCGAGGGCGCATTGATAAGGCGATTGATAAAATCTTACTGAAAGCCAAGAAATTATTTAAGGGTAAGAAAGGTAAGCAAGGACAAAACGTTAAAGCCTCATTCACTGATGGTAAAAAAGCTTCTAAAAAAGACCATCCAAAACTAGCTGCAGAGGCTGCTGCTGAAATGCAGCAGATCAAAACTAAATATAAAGATTACGATTCTCTGAGAAAAGCAAAGCAATCTCAAGCCAAAAAAATTGAGAGTAAATATACTAAAAAACTCCAAAATGGAATTAAGCTCACCATAAAATTCGATAATCCAATCGAAGATAAAAAAGATGGTGACCTAGATTTCAAGGTAGTTATCGCCCCAAATGCTACGATCGTGCCTGCAACTGTTCCTGCAGCTTCTACTGTTGTTAACATTGACTTAACTGATAAAGGTGATAATGGAAGACCGTCATGGAGAGTGACGACTAAAAGAGAGTTGATGAAGCGTCAGCCTAGGTATCATGTTGCTGGTTCCGATGGAGCTCTAAAACCTGGTTATGATAGACGTCATATCGTTGCATACGACTTAGAGAAACAGAAAATACTTCTTGAAGTGAATGGCAAGAGTTTTGCTGATGCTGCTAGTATTATGACAGCCAAGGGATATACACCTAAAGCTGTCGACGAGAGCAGCATTAAAGATGCTGTTTGGAAATATTTATGTGACTGGTTCAATAATGTCGATAATTTATGGATTGGTCAAAAAACTCCTAATAGTTCTAAAGGCTCTAGATTAGGGCATGCAACAAACGAACGAGATTCTTTGGATCCTGATGCAGACAGGCGAGAACATACAGAAGCGTCTACAAAATATTCAAATGCTGCTCTTGATACAGGCAGAGGGACTTCTGCTGGTCGCTCAATATCAGCACAAGAGCAAAACATGATGGATCAGATAAGGCACATCGCGCAAAGGATGCGGAAAATCACAGTACTAAGACAGTTAGAAAGTGAAGCGATATTGCTCAACACAGGTCAGAAAAGTGTTCCAAGCCAAAGATTTATTCAAGCTCAGGACGATTTAGAAACTCTAAATTTTAATCTGACAGCCTTAGGCAACATAGTACGTAATCTTGAAGCGAACATTAGGCCAACCGTCAGAAGCACGATAAAATTAGCAATGAGACATTCTTTGCGTATGACAGAAATTCTTAATTCAGGATAGAAGGTCAAAATGAGTCGTAGAAATTTTGAAGACACTTTCCAAAAAATTGAAGAAGAATATACTCAAAACGACAAGCCTTCTTCAAATTGTACGAAGCTGATTGATTCTCTTGCAGAGGAAGAAAATCCTAAGATTAAAGATTTCTTAATAAAATGCCTTCAAGACTCCAGAAACCTATGGAAATTTCTGGGTTTAGATATGTTGCTCTCACATTATGACTGCAAGGGCAATTCCGATGTCATAGAGAAAGTGCGCAGCCTGTTATTAAATGATGAAGATCCCGCTATTCGAAGCAAATCAGCTGCATTTTTAGGTGTTATTTCGAAGTGGCCAGACCCTGCCTTGAGAGATTCTCTCACTGATGATGAGGACTCTAGGGTAATCGTACAGGCTTTTCAAGCAATCTTACTTCTTGCTGGAATTCCCTATAATCTTGCTAGACAAGAAGTAAACCGCTTAAAGGCGGGGCAAATAGAACCTAACTTTGAAAGTATCGAGCACATCACTCAAAATTATGCTGATTCTTTGAAGGGTCATTAATTCTTCTGGATGGTGGCAGACGCAAACCGCCACCACCCAGGAAAATGAACTAACTGCGGAATAATAAAGCATTACCTTGTAAATGTTTCTCTGATTTTTATCAAATCTCTGTCTTACGATAGCTTCCTCGCAACGTATGAATACTACTGCACAAGGCTCAGATACTCAACTTAATTTATGGAGTGTAGATAATCAGACGTTTACCTTCGCTGTTACAGCGTGGAATTATAAGCAAGAGAACCAAACAGGCGATGATAGTTACTCCGATTCCCTTCAACTCTCGTGCTTTGTTTCCCGTGAGCAATATAAGTATATAACTCAGCAATCTTGTCTCAATCTGACTCCTGAAACTCGGAATAATGATGTCAATATCACGTTAATTTCTGACACACCTATTCAACTTGAGATTACCCTTAAGCCTGATTTAGTGGCTCAGTTAAACGAACAAATTACAACTCCAGAAAGTGCGATCGCCCATCTCCAAGAACTCAGCCGCAAACAAACTGAAGAAAACCAGGACGATATCCATCCCCTCCTCCAAGAACAAAATTGGTACTGTACTCGCATCAAACAACATCAACCAACAGGTGAGATTTGCTACCATACCCTCTGGCACTACCTTCTCCCGACCCTTCAAAACCCAACAAGCCAGGGCAATCGCACTTATTTTGTATAAATTGTACTTGACAAACTCAGGTTGAAGATGATGGGTACGTCCGGGCTAGACAACACGGCTCAAATCCAGGACACTGCACAGAGAGTCTCTGTCCCCACTCGTTCTCCTTCTGACCATGGCAACTGGCTTCGGCAACGTCCCTCCCCCTGGTGTTCCCTTGAGTGTTCAAAAGCTCAGAGAGAGGCT
>JBHJGR010000360.1:0-19005 GCA_050331615.1 Elainellaceae cyanobacterium | reverse complement strand
CTGCTGGATGCGCTGCACTTCCTGCGAAATCCCCAGCAGATTCTGGACATGGTGCCCGACCTCATGGGCGATCGCATAGGCCAGGGCCAGGTCTCGGGAGGCGTCGTTTCGAGACCACAGATCCTGGGAAAAGTCTAAATCAACGTATACGGTTTGATCTGCCGGACAGTAGAACGGCCCCGCTGTCGCCTGCGTCAGGTTGCAGGCTGACTCGGGTGTGTCTGAAAAGATGACTAGCGAGGGCTCCTGGTAGGTGCCGCCCATCTCGCGAAATCGCTCATGCCAGGCGGCTTGCGTTTCCGCCATTACCCCAGCAACAAAGTCGGTCAACTCGTCTTCTGGATCCAACTGCGGTGGGGAGGCATCGGTTTGCGCATCTGATGAGTTGCCCAAGGGCAGCACCGACACTAAGTCGTTCCCTCGCAGCATAGCGATCGCCGCTAGTAGCAGCACCAGCACGCTACCACCGATGACAGCGGGAAACAAGGTCCATGGTCTCCGGCGGTCCTCCCCAGCTTCATTCCGACGGCTAAGCTGCCAGCGCATGGTTGACTCCTTTCAACTGGATATAGCGTTACGCTTTTGCATTGGGACATTTGAGAGGCGTAGAACTCCTGCGACGCGGGGGGGCTATACTCAAACCTTAGCCCGTGGGGCGATACTGTGAATTGTAGGCTGAACCTAAGAGATTGATCAGGCAGGCTGGGCAACTTCAGGCTTGGGCGCGATCGGGACGGACGCTCAGGTAGCGATCGCGACGAATCTTAGATAGAACATCCTGAATCTGATGCTCTGATTCTCCCAACGTAAAGAGCAGGTGAGCCCCTAGCTCCATCGCCGCTTCAAACTCCGGCTGGACTACCTCCCGTGCGCCGAGCTGAGTGAGCAGGTCGATTTCCTGATCGGTGTGGGATCGGGCAATCACGTCCAGGTGGGGCGCTTGGTCGAGGGCGTGCTGCAGCAGCAGGCGAGTGCTGGAGGGATCAGGGAGGGCGATCGCCAGGGCCTTAGCCCGATCCAGATGGACCTTTTCCAGCACCAGCTCTGAGTCTGCGTCTCCAAACACGTAGGGAATTTTGTTGTTCCGCAGCCGCTGAATGGCCGCTTCGCTGTTTTCGATGACCACCACCGGAAATCCCTGACTCAGCAGGATCTTGACAATGACCTGACCGACCCGGCCATATCCCGCTACAACAACGTGATCCTGGATGCGCTCCGGCAGCGTCAGTTCCTTTGGTCGCTCAAACCGCTGCAGGAATTGGCGCAAAAACGTAACACGGAAGAGGCGATCGGCAAGCCGGGGGGCGACCTTCAGCCCCAGGGGGGTCAGCACTAGAGTAATGGCCGTGGTGCCCAGCAGCAGCAGATATTCCCGCTCGCCGATAAACCCTAGATCCCGCCCTACCAGGGCCAGGACGAAGGAGAATTCGCCGATTTGATTAATGCCCAGGCTGGTGATAATCGCTGTCTTTAGGGAGTAGCCAAAGCGCAGCACGATGGGCAGCAAGATGATGGCTTTACCTAACATCACCAGCACCACCAGCTCTGCAATCAGCAGAGAGTTTTGCAGCAGTACGTCGGGATCCACCAGCATGCCGATGGAGGCAAAGAAGAGGCTGGCAAAGGTATCCCGCAGGGGCAGCACCTTGGCTAGAGCCTGGTCGGAATAGTCGATTTCGGCAATCATCAGTCCGGCGACGAAGGCCCCCATTTCAATCGAGAGCCCCAGACCAGCGGTTATCAGGGCCACCCCCAGGCAGAGGGCGATCACCGTCAGCAGAAACAGCTCCATGTTTTCAGTGCCGGTGACCCAGCGGATGACCGTGGGCACCACCCAGCGACCAAAGGCGATCGCCGCTGCCAAAAACACCGTGACCTTGAGCATGGCAATACCCAGCGCAGCCCAAAGATTCGTCGGCTGGTTGAGGGCAGGCAAAATTGCCAGCATTACTCCCAGGGCCAGATCCTGGGCAATTAGAATGGCCAGCATGATCTGCCCGTGTAGCGTATTAATCTCCCCCCGCTCCGACAGAGTCTTCAGCACCACCGCTGTCGAGGACAGGGACAGCACCGCCCCCAGGAAGAATCCCTGGGTAAGGCCATTGGCCCAGCCCGTCAGGGAGGTGATGCCCATCACCAGGGCAATGGTCAGCCCAATCTGCAGCAGGCTGCCCTGGATGGCCACATCTTTGACCCGCCTAAGTTCTGCCAGGGAAAACTCAACCCCCAGGGCAAACAGCAGAAAGGCAACGCCAATTTCTGCCAACGCCTGAATTTGAGTAGTGTCGCTGAGCAGGGCCAGGCCAAAAGGGCCAACCAGCAGACCACTAATCAAATAGCCCAGCAGCACGGGCTGCCGCAGCCGATTTGCGACAAACCCCCCCAGGGCAGAAGCGCCCAGCACGATGGTTAAATCGAGAATAACGTGATGACCGTCTGCCATGTTGGGGGGCGCTACCTCCGGATAACAATGTCTCCATCATCGGGCGATCGCCCCCCATTCCGCCGGAAAAGAATTAAGTTTTGTAAAATATGGTTAGGTAGCTTTACGGAGAACGCGCAGATTAAACCTATGGCCTTACCTCAGCCTCAATCATCCAGTTGGACGCAGCCAGCCTCCCCGCCGCAAGATCTCTCAGCCGAACCGTCCTGGCAGATTAAGCTGCTCTACGACGGGGAATGTCCCCTCTGTCTGCGGGAAGTTAATTTTCTACAGAAGCGGGATGCCGGGCGGGGGCTAGTGGCGTTTGTGGACATTGCCAGCGATCGCTACAACCCCGATGAGCACGGTGGCATCGACTTCGAAACCGCCATGGGCCGCATTCATGCCCTACGGCCCGATGGTACGGTGGTGCGGGACCTGGAGGTCTTTCGGCGGGTCTATGATGTTCTGGGCATGGGCTGGGTCTATGCCGTGACCCGGCTGCCCGTTGTGGGGGCGATCGCCGACTGGCTCTACGCCCGCTGGGCCGATTGGCGGCTTCCCCTGACTGGTCGCCCCAACCTGTCGACCCTGATGGCCGAGCGGCAGACACGCCCTAGCTGTGACGCGCCAGGTCGCTGCCAGCCCCACTCAAAGGAAACTACTTGAGGCAACCCTCTTCGACCGAGGCAAACAGGGACACCAGTCGTCCCGTTTCGACGGTGACATTGTGGAGCTGGTTGACCCGCACCGTGCCTACCTTGCCCATTTGCTGAAGCTGCTGAGGCGGTAGACGCAGGATGGTCTTCATGGCCTCGGCCAGCGCCTTTACCGACCCCGCCTCCACTAGCCAGCCACTGCTGCCCGGCTCTACCAGTTCGGGGATGCCAGCGATGTAGGTGCTCAATACGGGACGCCCTAGGGCCAGGGCTTCCATAATCACCACGGGCAGTCCTTCCGCAAAACTGGGAAGCACCATTGCCCGTGCGTCGAGCAGATGCTGCCGCACCGCTGCACCGCTAGCCCAGCCGGTGATAGTAATCTGGTCCTGGAGCTGGTAGTTCCGAATCATCGCTGCGATGGTGGGGCGCATCTCTCCATCGCCCACCAGAACCAGCTCAAACGGGTAGCCGTCTTCCTTAAGTTGGCGGGCCGCATCCACCAGCAGCACCTGGCCTTTCTGCTCACAGAGGCGACCGACACACACCAGGCGAGGCGCTGCCGGCAGCTCTGTCACGGGTTCCTTGACAAAGCTCTCATCAACGCCGCAGCGCACTACCTGAATCTTGGCCCAGTGGGGATAGTCGCACCAGCGGTAGAGTTGGCTGCGGCCAAAGGAGCTGATCGCTACCACGAAAGTGGCCCGATGAATTTTTTCCGTTAGCCCTAGACCCTGGGGACGGTCAAACTCTTCGGGACCGTGTACGGTGAAGCTGTAGGACGGGCCTCCCAGCTCACGGCAGAGCATGGCGACGGTGGTGGAGTTGGTGCCGAAGTGGGCGTGGACGTGGCGGATGCCGTCGCGCTGAAACAGCTGAAACAATCGGCAGGCTTCTGCTAGATAAACCAGGTGGTACGGCACACCCCGATGGGAGGCCAGTCCCAGCTTGACCGCGAGCTTGAGGGCTTGAATCCACTGAGGAAACCGGGTGAAGGCCAGCACCAGCAGGCTGAGAAAAAGCCTTGGCAGCCCCTCATTGAGTAGGGTGTGGGTTTTGGCAAATTCGGCGCGATCGCCCTCATCCACCAGCTCGGCTTCACAGGAGCGAATGGAGTAGCGCTTGACGGTGACGCCATGGGCTTCAACACCCGCAATTTCGCGGCGAATGAAGCTGTGGCTGACTTTGGGATATTGGTTAATCAGATAGGCGATTTCCATAGCGGATTCTTTTTTAGGTTTTTTGCATACAGAGCTTTAGCGAACCAAAGCCTCTACTTCTATCAAATTTGATTAGGATTCGGGAGGATTGGCAGCATCCCGCTCAGTGCGCACCCAGGTGGACTGCCCCCCGCCCAAAAATTTCAGATAAAGCGGAATTTTCCAGAGAACGTATAGCGGCACCTGGAGCAAAACGCCGATGGGTAGCTCGGTGCGGGCAAAGCCAGCCCAAGCGGTAAGGATGGCCGCTACCAGCAGCCCGCCAGCCGCCAGGGCAAAAGCGGCAGGTATCCAGCTCAGTCCCACCAGAGCAGCTAGCAGAGTGACAACCGTAACCCCAAACCAAAGTACGACGAGCAGAGAGAGGGGCGGCACACAGATATCGAAGGCCAGGGCCAGCAGATCGAGGCGGCGCTGCTGGATGGCTTGGCGGAAGAGCTGAGGGCCGTAGGTTAGCAAAGTTTTCAGGTGGCCGTGCTCCCAGCGGGTGCGCTGGCTGGTGGCGGCATCGGCCTGCTGGGGGAGGCGACCGATGACATGGGCATTCAGCCCCAGGACAGGGGAATATCCGGCGATCGCCAAATCAAACCCCAGCTTCATGTCTTCCACAATATTGCCGCTAGCGAGTTCAACCGAGCGAATGACCGACCAGGGAAAGGCCATGCCCGTCCCCGTCAGCAGGCAGGGCTGGCCCAGTTGCCGGAGTCCGAGGGGGCGCACCAGGTTCTTCACCTTAAAGGCAAAGGCGGAAACTACATCCTTGGGCGAAGGCTGGGGCGGCGTCTCCATCGTGTAAACGGCCTGGACAGGGCGCTGGGTGGCGATCGCCATTTGGGCCAGACTGGCAATGGTGCCTGCCTCTACTTCGCTATCTGCATCGACAAAAATGACCACGGTGGGCGGCTGGTCGGTGATATGGCGCAGCCCGTAGTCGAGGGCATAGCCCTTGCCCCGCTTCTCAGCGTCAAAGCGCTCAATCACCTCCACCTGGAGCGAGCGGGCAATCTGGGCCGTCTCGTCGGTGCAGTTATCTGCTACGACAATCAAGCGCTGGCCTGGCTCAAGCTGAGCTTTGAGGGTTTCCAGGGTTGGGCGGATGACCGCTGCCTCGTTGTGGGCAGGCATGATGATGGCTAGGTCAACCGGGGCGGCAGGCGGCTGGGCAGAAGAGAAGTCAGGCTTTGGGGAGAGTAGCGCCGCAAAGCACTCCAGCGCGAGCACCAGTACGGGCACCAGCACGCCGATGAGGGCGATCGCCAGCAGAATCAGAGTTAGAGCCGATGACCCGATGTCTAACAGGGGCTGAGCATTCATTATCATTGCCTCGCCTTGCAGCAATTAATATATCGCTATCTGTTGACCCAGGTCGTTGGCTGGGCTAACCATCTTTATCTTGCGTTGTTGCACGAACTGGAATTACAAAGTTTCCGTAAACATGGATCTAGGCAAGCCCCTGGCAGAGTCTATTCGTCTAGCTGATAGCCGAATTCCGCCAGTCGGGTGCGCGACTGTCGCCACTTGGGCTGCACCCGCACAAATAGCTCCAGGTAAACCTTACCCATCACCAGCTTTTGAATCTGCTCGCGGGCCGCGGAGCCGATAGTTTTGATCATCTGGCCGCCCTTGCCGATGAGGATGCCTTTCTGGGAGGTGCGCTCAACGTGAATGGTGGCCAGGATGCGCGTAATGGTGGGCTCTTCATCCACCCGGTCAATGGCGATCGCCACTGAATGAGGCACCTCTTCACGGGTATGGACTAGAATTTGCTCCCGGATCAGTTCGCCCATGATGAAGCGCTCGGGCTGATCCGTCACTAGGTTGGGGGGGTAATAGTAGGGACCGGGTTCGAGGTAGTCGCTTAGCAGCTGCAGGAGCGTGGGCGACCCTTCACCCGTCAGGGCCGAAAACCGGGTCATGGCCCACTGCTGGGCGGTGGCAATCTCGGCGTAGGTTTGGGTAGTCGCGGCGGCATCCGGCATGGGCTGGTCGATTTTGTTGAGCCCTAGGAGAACCGGCGTGGGGATGTCGGTCAGGAGGTCGATAATATAGCGATCGCCCTTGCCCAATGGCACCGAGCCATCCACCAGGAACAGCACTACGTCAACGGAGCGAATTGCAACTTTGGCATTCTGCACCAGCACCTGCCCTAGCTGATGGTGGGGTTTGTGAATGCCGGGAGTATCGACAAAAATCATCTGGGCCTGGTCGGTGGTAAGGATGCCCTGGAGCCGGTTGCGGGTGGTTTGGGCCACGGGGGAGGTAATGGCAATTTTTTGCCCCACTAGCTGATTCATCAGGGTCGATTTGCCCACATTGGGCCGGCCAATGATGCCAATAAAGCCCGACTTAAAGCCCTCGGGCGCTTCAGGAATCAGGCTATCTGGAGAAAGCGTTGGCTGAAAATCGGAAACCATCACCGCACCCGCTGCGCATCACGTTCCATTGTGCCTTTTTCTGGAGATGTTGCGCCCCGAGGCGCTGCCCCTGGATGTATTGCGCCCAAATACGCTATGGCTGGGGGTTGCGGGAGCAGATCCCTATCTATCTGCTGAGCCATTTCTTGTGCTGCCTGGATAGGCTGAAAGGTGAACATCGAGTAGGCACCTATCCGAGACAGGTTGGGACAGACGTGGCAAAACAGGTTGGACTAGCATTAGGCGGCGGCGGTGCTCGGGGATGGGCGCATATCGGCGTCATTCGGGCACTGGAAGCGGCTGACATCAAAATTGACTACATCAGCGGCACCAGCATTGGCGCTTTTGTCGGTGCTCATTACGCCATTGGCGAGCTGGATGAACTGGAGGAATTTGTGCGCGGCCTCGACTGGCAGGCGATTGTGTCCTACTTCGACGTGGTGTTTCCCCGGTCTGGCCTGCTGGATGGCGATCGCGTCTATGACCTGCTGTCCACCAATCTGCTGGATCTTCACATTGACCAAACCAAACTCCCCTTCTGCTGCGTTGCCACGGACTTAATGGGCGGTCACCCCGTTTGCCTCAGGTCGGGGCGCATGGCGGATGCGGTGCGAGCCAGCATTTCCTTACCTGGCATCTTTACGCCATTCCAGCGGGAGGGGCAATATCTGGGGGACGGCGGCCTGGTGAACCCCGTGCCGGTGGACGTCGTTCGGGAAATGGGGGCGGATGTGGTTGTAGCCGTCAATTTGAACAACAGCAACGGCACCTCGGGAATGCCGCGCCAATCAACCCACTCCCAGCCCCAGCCAGATAATTCTGAACCACGCTGCCAGCCCCATGCCGATGACGCCCCTGACCAAGAGGAGTCCAGCCAGGAGGGATTTTGGGGCCAGGTTAAGGATGGCTACGACACGCTGCAGGACGGGATCTCCCAGCGCCTAAATGAGCTGACGCCCAATATGGAAGCGGTCGGTCCTAATATCTTTGACGTGCTCGGGACGGCGCTCAATATCATGGAGCAGCAGATTATGCGGAGTCGCCTTGCCGATCATCCCCCCGACATCTTGATTGAGCCGCACCTGAGCGACTACAGCATCTTTGACTTCCACCAGGCCGACAAAATTATTGAAGAGGGCGATCGCCAGACGCGGGAAGCGATCGCTGAAATTAGGAAAGCCATCGGGTAAGATCAATTCCGATAATCTCCTGACTTCCGCCATGGCTGCCCCGACCCCGTCTCCGCTGCTGTCCGTTTGCTCCCTCACCAAAACCTACGGAGCGATTAGAGCGTGCGATCGCATTTCCTTTGACCTCTACCCAGGGCAGGTGCTGGGGGTGATTGGCGAATCGGGTTCCGGCAAAACCACCCTGCTGCACTGCATCGCCGGGACGCTGCCCATTGACAGCGGCCAGCTCGCCTACACCCGCGCTACCGGGGACATGCTGGATCTGTTTACCCTGCCGGAATCCCGCCGTCGCCTGCTGATGCGCACTGAGTGGGGCTTTGTGCAGCAGAATCCCCGAGACGGACTGCGGCTCAACGTCACTGCTGGGGCCAATATCGGCGAGCGGCTGATGGATGTGGGGGTGCGCCACTACGGCAAGATCCGCGACGAAGCCCTCCAGTGGCTTACTCAGGTGGAAATTCCGGGCGATCGCATTGACGACCTGCCCCAAACCTTCTCCGGCGGCATGCAGCAGCGCCTCCAGCTTGCCCGCGTCCTGGTCACCCAGCCCCGCCTGATCCTGATGGACGAGCCCACGGGCGGGTTAGACGTGTCGGTCCAGGCCCGCCTGCTGGATCTGATGCGATCGCTCGTGCGCAACCTCCATCTCAGCGTCATCCTGGTCACCCACGACATCGGCGTGGTGCGGCTGCTGGCCCATCGTCTGATGGTGATGCGTCATGGCCAGGTGGTGGAAGCGGGCCTCACCGATCAGGTGCTGGACGATCCCCAGCATCCCTACACTCAGCAGCTGGTGAGCGCAACCCTGGTCCCCTAGCTGGAGGCGCTGGTGTAGAAGCGCAGCGCAAAGCGCCAGAACTGATTCGAAAGGTAGAGGAGGGCGATCGCCAGCCCCAGCGTCCCCAGTACCCAGCCCACCTCGGTCTGGTTGAGCAATGCCTGGGCAGGAATGGTGGTGAGGAAGGCCACGGGCACCACAAAGGTGAAGAACACCCGGTAGATGGCCGGATAGGCCACGATGGGGTAGCGCCCCGCCTCCAGCAGGCCCCGCAGCACCTCCGTGACGTTGTAGATTTTGACAAACCAGATGCTGGTAGCCCCCAGCATGAACCACAGGCTATAGAGGATGAGAAAGCCGCCCAGCAGGGGAAACAAGCCAGCGGCGTAGTTCTGGATGCCCAGTCCCAGGTTAGTGCCTGCATAGCCGATGAGGATTAGCCCAAAGGCCAGGTCGGGGATGCCCCAGGGGGAGACGGTGCGGGACGATAGCCAGAACTGAGAGCTAATAGGCTTGAGCAGCACAAAGTCTAGGGTGCCCTCCTGCACGTGGCGCACGATTCGGTTGAGGTTGGGGGCGAGAAAGGTGGCTGCAAACCCCTGCAGCAGGGTGAACATCCCCAGCACGATCAGCGCCTCGTGCCAGGACCAGCCCTGGAACTGAAAATCCGTCTGGTAGAAGAGGAACAGCCCGAACAAGCTGCCCACCAGCCCGCCCAAGCTGCTCAGGGCAGCAATGACGAAGTTGAGCCGATATTCCAGCTCTGCCGCGATCGCCGAGCCCCAAAACAGGCGGAGTACTCGCCAGTGACGCACGTTAAGCCTGCTCCTGCGCCAGGATTTCGTCATCCAGGGACCAGTCCACCTCGGTTTGGTCGCGCCCGGAGGCCAGGTAGTCGTTCTGGAAGGAGTCCTTCAGGCCCGACACCAGATCAAACTGGGGCGTCCAGTCCAGATCTTGAGTTGCGGCGTGAATGTCGGTGAAGAAGTGCTGCAGCCGCAGGGGGAAGGCTTTGCGCTTACCGAAGTCAAACTGCTTGGGGTCGTAGTGGACAATCTGGAGGCTATCGGCAGACTTGCCAGCCGCTACGGCGCAGGCCCGCGCCAGTCCATCAAACGTGACGGCGCGATCGCCCGAAATGTTGTAAATCTGGCCGACAGCATTGGGATTACCGAGCACCGCCACCATTGCCGCCGCCAGGTCATCCACGTGGCCCATCTGGGTGAGGTGCATGCCGTTGCCGGGAATAGGCAGGGGGCGATCGCGCACAATGCGGTCAAAGAACCAGGCTTCGATGTCGTTATAGTTCTGCGGCCCGTAAATGTAGACCGGGCGCACAGCGGTGAAGGGCACCTGCTGGGCCTTGAGGTATTCTTCGGTGTCAAACTTGCCCCAGTGGCGACTCTTGGGGTCCACTGCATCCCCTTCCTTGTGGGGCATCTGGTCTGACTTGAGATACACCCCCGCCGAGCTGACGTAGACAAAGTGCTGGAGGCGATCGCTCAGGATTTCTACCAGGGGCTGGGTGTCACCCAGGGTGCGCCCGTTGTTGTCAAAAATGGCGTCAAACTGCTGGCCAGCGAGGGCAGATTTAAGCTGGTCGGGGTCGGTGCGATCGCCCTGAATCTGCTCCACTCCCTCTACCGGAGCGGGACGATTGCCCCGGTTAAACAGCACCACCTCATGCCCGGCTGCCACCAACCGCTTCGTCAAATACACGCCAATGAAGCGTGTGCCGCCCATCACCAAAATTCGCATGATTTCCACCTTTTACCGGCCTAGCCGCCATTGTACCGGAGCGAGGCACCACCCACCGCATCTAATTCAGCAGCCGTAACGCTTCCCCAGCAATGCCGGATGCCTCGATGCAGATGGAATAGAGCTGCACGGAGCTAAGATCGGGCACCAGACTCCGCACCTGCTCCACCGACTGGCCGGACGCGCCGCAAAAATTATTGAGCACGATCGCCTGCTGATCCGGCGTCCCCAGCAGCGTCTCCAGCTGGGTCGGATTGCTGAGGGTCGCTACCAGCCGATTCAGTACCTCTTCCGTCAGCAGGGCAGTGGACGCTTCGGACTGGCTGGGAATGAGCTGGCTCTGGGCGATCGCCGACTGAATGGCTGTCCGCAGCATTTCCATACCCTGGGGCGCGGCCAGAAAATTGACGATCATCGCCGGACTGATACGCGGATCAGCCTCAATCACTGTGTGAAATCCCACGAGGCTGCTGGCAGTCAAAATATCTGCGGTTGTGGCAACGTAGTCAGCGAACGCCACCGAGCTGTCAGCCGTACCATCGCTGCACATCACCAGCCCGTCAGCGGTTGCGCCCGGACTGAGGTCAACCCCGCCCTGGTCGGCACAGGCCGCCACCGTGGCTCGCACCGAGGGGGAAAACATTTCCTGGAGCCGTTCGACAGCAGGGGAATCCATGATGGAACGGGCATCTTCGGCGATCGCCACCGTTCCCAGGCCAACGGTCCAGATCGGTAGGGCCATCAGGCTGGCGGTGATGCGGGTCAAAAGTGGGGACATGGCGATCGCCTCGATGAGTATTAGTGCCGACTTGAAAACCTGCCAGCGTTTCTGGCATCAAAACCCCTGACCGGGGTGCTCGAATCGATTCTAAGCGAGCGAGCGCCGTAATGGGACCAATAGGGTCCACCCGTGGCTAAAATTCGGCGTTCATCGGCGTGCGGGGGAAGGGAATCACGTCCCGGATATTGGTCATGCCGGTCATGAACTGCACCAGCCGCTCAAAGCCCAGGCCAAAGCCCGCATGGGGCACGGTACCGTAGCGCCGCAGATCCAGGTACCACCAGTAAACGTCTGTGGGCAGGCCGGTTTCGCCAATGCGCCGTTCCAGCACGTCCAGCCGCTCTTCCCGCTGGGAACCGCCGATAATTTCGCCAATTTTAGGAGCCAGCACGTCCATCGCCGCGACCGTCTTGCCGTCGTCGTTTTGCCGCATGTAGAAGGCTTTGATCTGGGCGGGATAGTCGGTCACCACCAGGGGCTTTTTGAAAACCTCCTCCGACAGGTAGCGCTCGTGCTCGGACTGGAGGTCCACCCCCCACTCCACCGGAAATTCAAAGGTGCGTCCAGATTTTTCCAGCAGGGCGATCGCCTCGGTGTAGGTAATCCGGCCAAACTCGCTGTTGATAATGTTATCGGCGGTGGCCAGCACCGACTTGTCAATGCGCTGGTTGAAAAACTCCATGTCCTCAGGACAGGCTTCCAGCACCGACTTGAAGATGAACTTGAGAAACGCTTCCGCCAGGTCAATGTTGCCCCTTAGATCGCAGAACGCCATTTCCGGCTCCACCATCCAGAACTCCGCCAGGTGGCGCGACGTGTTGGAGTTCTCGGCCCGGAAGGTGGGGCCAAAGGTGTAGACGTTGGTGAAGGCCATGGCCATAATCTCGGCTTCAAGCTGGCCGCTTACCGTGAGGTAGGCCGGACGCCCGAAGAAATCCTGGGTATAGTCCACGGCCTTGGCGTCATTGAGGGGTACGCGGGTCAGATCTAAACTGGTAACGCTAAACATCTCCCCTGCCCCCTCGCAGTCGCTGGCGGTAATGATGGGGGTGTGGATCCAGAGGAAATCCCGCTCCTGGAAAAACTGGTGAATCGCATTGGCGCAGGCGTTGCGTACCCGCATCACGGCTCCCAGGGTGTTAGTCCGTGCCCTCAGGTGGCCGATAGTGCGCAGAAACTCGAAGGAGTGGCGCTTTTTCTGGAGGGGGTAGGTCTCCGGGTCGGCCTCGCCGTAGACAGTAATTTTATCGGCCCGCATCTCAATGCGCTGCCCTTTGCCAGGGGAAGGCACCAGCGTACCGCCAATCTCCACCGATGCGCCCGTGTTCATCCGCTCTAGCTGGTCGTAGTCGGGATTATCGCGGTTGATCACCACCTGTAGCCCAGACATGGAGGAGCCATCGTTTACCTCCACAAAGGCAAATTCCTTTAGCTCACGCTTGGTGCGGATCCAGCCCTGGATTGTCACAGCATCTTCGGGCTGTCCGTGTTGCAAAATGTCGGCAATGCGGCGGGTGGTCATAGGGGTGCTTAACTCGATTCGCTCTGATTAACGGCATGGGCCAGCATGGGGCCAATCACTATCCTAATATCTCAGGCCCGAGGGGGGTGGGGCGATCGCCCAACTGCACCAGCCATAGTCCCATCACAGATGGCTACTGCCGACGCATGGCCTGGCGTTCAGCCCCTACCCATCGGCCAATTTCTCCACTGTCCGGGCGACACTTCGGGAACTGGAATGAGCCCCGCCAATATTAGCTGACGGCGAATTTAATCTACGGCTAAGACCCTATGCAAAAACCCTGCCGGAGTTTGGAATTTCAACCCTCCAGCGAGTTTTCGGATAGGCACCAAAACGAACTGGTCAGTCATCACCGTTAACCTGCAATTTCCCAGGAGAAACCAAAACCATGAACGATATCCCTGTCTCCAAAAAGCACAGCTCCGCCTGGATTTTTCAGTCGTGGGCGTCCTTTATTCTTTCCGTCTCGGCTACCGGCATCGGGATTATTTATCTACCCGTCGATGCCTGGACCAAGGGCTACATGGGCATGGGGCTGCTGTTTACCGTCGGCTCTACCCTAAGCGTTGCCAAAACCGCCCGCGACCTGCACGAAGAGAGCCGCTTCACGTCCCGCATTGACGAAGCCCGCGTCGAACGCCTGCTGGCCGAGCACCACCCCCTCAAGTAGGCAGGTGGTAACCTCAGGAGCGCACCGCTTCCTCGGAGACGGGAGCCAGTTCCCCCCTGACCTCTGCCGCCTCCGAGGCATCGGTGGACCACTCCAGCTCGGTCGTACCATCGGGGCGATCGCCCCCATTGGGCAGCATCCCCACAAACGGCAGGGGAATCAGGTTGCTGAGGTTGGTAATCAGCACCAGCAGCCAGAGATGCTCAAAGTTTGTCTCGGTGACGCCCAGGAGGTGGGTCAGCCCTGCCCCAACCTCGTTGGCCAGGAGACCCGCCAGGTTGAACACCGACATCAGCAGGGCAAACAGGGTGGCCTCGATGCCCGGCGGACAGATACGGGCCGCCAGCACCAGCACCGGCAGATAGGCAATCTCCCCCATGACCGTAATCACCAGGCTATCCCCCAGGCTAAACCAGCGATCGCCAATGCCCAGTGACCGGTTGGCGTGGGTCACCAGCAGCAAGGAGGTCAGCCCTACCACCGTGGAGATGACAATGGTCCAGGCAAAAATCTTGCGGAAGGGCACGGCCCGAAAGAAGCGCTGAAAAAGCCACGCCCCCAGCAGCGCGGCCAGACTGGTCACTAGCCGTAGCCGCCCCAGAAACTCGGGCGGAAAGCCCAGCTCGTTGGTGGAGAAGAAGAAGAAGGCCGATTCCGATGTTGGCGTGGCCTGCCAAATGAAGATAAACAGGGTGGGCATCCAGATGGCTCGCTGGGCGATCGCCCGACGCAATTGCTGGATCTGGGTGCCTACTACCGACCAGTTGGAGCGGGTGACGACCTTCTCCTCTGCAATCAGTCCGGCCACCAGGGACACGATCAGCGGGAACGAGGCGGTAATGGCAAACACCATGCGGGTGCTGACATGCTCCAGCAGAAAGCCAGAGAAGTAGGCCGTCAGTACGCCCCCCAGGGCTGACGTGCCAAAGCAGAGGGACTGGAGGGAACCCGCTGCCGCCTGGGACTCCTGCCGCACCCGCTCGACCACCAGAGAGTCGGCGATCACGTCGGCAATGGCAATGGAGAGGGAACTGAGGGCGATCGCCACGGTAGCTCCCACCGCCGAATCCACCACCGTCGCCAGAGCAACCCACGACCCGGCCCCCAGCAGCCCCGACAAAATCAGGTAGGGCCGTCGCCGATAGCCCAGAATCGGTAAACCATCGGAAATGAAGCCATACAGGGGCTTGAGCATCCACGGCAGCACCACAAACCCCATCAGGGCTGATACCTGCGCCGGAGACAGGCCCAGGTCGTCCTTCAGGAAAAAGCTGACGGCCAGCCGCGCCAGTCCCAAAATGCCCTGGACAAAGTAGACCGTCAGAATAGCGGCCAGTTCTGGGCTGGGCTGGTTGCCAAACAGAATCTTCTCCGCCAGACCGGGCTTGGAATTGTCCTGTGCCGGGTCAGCGGCGGGGGGGGATAAAGTCATTCGCAGTGTTTAAGAATGTTAAGAACTGTCAATGATTGCTTACAATGATAGCGCCCCGCCAGCGACAGCAAATCCGCTGATGGAGGGTTCTGTCCCCCCACCGCTCAATTCGACCCCGATGTAACCCATCCCGCTCGCCTATGACCGCAAGTTCTCCCGCCGCAGATTCTCCCCAGGTTGGCATCATCATGGGCAGTGACTCCGACCTGCCTACGATGAAAGACGCGATCGCCATCTGCGAACAGTTTCAGGTGCCCTGGGAAGTGGCGATCGTCTCCGCCCACCGCACCCCCGACCGCATGGTGAATTACGCCAAAACCGCCCACGACCGCGGCCTCAAGGTGATCATCGCCGGAGCAGGCGGAGCCGCCCATCTACCGGGCATGGTAGCTTCCCTAACGCCACTGCCGGTGATTGGCGTACCCGTCACCACCCGCCAGCTCAGCGGCATTGATTCTCTCTACTCCATCGTGCAGATGCCACGAGGCATCCCTGTCGCAACCGTGGCGATCGGCAATGCCACCAATGCCGGGCTGCTGGCCGTTCAAATCCTGGCCACCCACCAGCCCGATTTACTAGAACGAGTCCAGTCCTATCGCCAGAGCCTGACCGACAGCGTCATGGAGAAACAGGAGCAGTTGGATCAGGCGGGATGCCGGGAATATTTGCGGAAGAGGGAAGAGTGAGGGGAGAGGGGAGAAGGCGTAAATCCAAAATCCAAAATCCAAAATCCAAAATCAACCAATTTTCCTCCAAAACGCTGGCTCACCCTGGCAGGACTGCTGCTCCTGCTGCTCGTGCTCATCCTCACGCCCGCCTGTGAGATTACAGAGACGGTGCAGGAGATTCCCAATCCCCGCGTTTTGCAGACCTGGGTGGTTGATCAGGAGGGTGATTTGTCGGATTTGCGGGAGGAGAGGCCGAATCAGCGTCTCAGGGATGTGTACGAGCAAACCGAAATTGAAATGTTTGTGCTGACGGTTGCCCGCGCCTATGCGCCTCCGGAATATGGGCTGCTGCTCGGTCCTAACCGGTGGGGAGAGTTTGGCTAAGCGCTTGGGGGTTCCTGATTCTCCCTATTTTCCTGCTCTAGCGGGGATAGATGATGCCTTCGATCGCCCCTCCTCCCCGAGAATTCGCATCTTGGTGGACGCATCAAGGCATCAAGAATCCGCTCAGGATAACGTTTTAGACTCGTCGGCATAGAATCGGTAAAACAAGTATTCGTCTTTGAAGGCGTGTTCATCGGTGACGTGGTGAATGACGCACCGCTCGATCAGCTGCTGGCCGATGCGTATTGCCTCCTCCCGCGTGGTGTTTTGGGTTTGCACCAGCCAGGTGACGGCTTCACTGCCGATGAAGCATCGGGGAAAGAGGCGCAGACCATAGCGGCGATCGCGAATTTCTAGCCCCTGTGGTCCCCGCATTTCTTCGGTCAACCGCTGCACATCCTGCTCTGACAGCCCATCCTGCTGGCGCAGAAAGTCGGCCCAGGCAGTTAGTTCGCTGAGCATACTTTGATGGGGCGAAGACTGGGGCGAAGACGGTGCAGGTTTCGGTCCTTTAAGGGAACCGTTGATGGGAGGAGCACCGTCAGGCTGGAGCAGGGCGGTGAGGGTTTCCAGGGCAGGCGATCGCAAGTGTAAATCTCGCTGGGGAAAGGGGATTTCAATTTGGTAGCAGCGCAGGTTGGCCTCAATCAAATAGTAGAGATCGCTGCGCACCTGAAACTGGTGACGGGGTTCGCGAATCCACACCAGCAGATCAAAGTCGAGGGAGCTGTCGCCAAAGCCCTGAAACCAGAGCTTGGGCTTGGGAAAGCGCAGCACTTCTGGGTGGGCAGCGGCGGCCTGGAGTATGGCGGTGTGTACCTGTTTCACGTCAGACCCGTAGGCCACCCCCAGGGGAATGTGGAGCCGGGAGACAGGATGGCCGTGGCTCCAGTTCACCACTTTGCTTTCAATAAATTCTGAATTGGGCACGATGATGGTCACCAGATCCAGAGTGCGGATCTCTGTGCTGCGGGCACCAATATGCTCTACCGTGCCCGTCAGGTCCCCTAGCCTGACAAAGTCTCCCACCTGCACGGGACGCTCCAGCAGAATAATCAAACCGCTAATCAGGTTATTGGCAATGTTTTGCAGCCCGAAGCCAATCCCTACCCCCAGAACGCTGGCCAGCAGAGCGATGGAGCTGACGTCTACCCCGAGGATTTGCAGCAGCACCAGCAGTCCTATGGCATTGAGCACCAGTTGGAGCAGGATGGCGATACCGTCCTGGAGGCTGCGGTTTGCCCCGATCGCCCCCAGCAAGCGTGATTTAACAATCAGCGTCACCCCCCGCACCGCAATCCACAGGCCCACGGCGAGGGCCAGGAATTTCACCACGTCCAGAGCCGAGTAGCCTTGGTCATTCAGCACAAAAATCGGCGCTGTAAAGGTCTCTGCTAGGAAGTTTTGAGTAACATAGCGCCAGGAGCGCAACTGGGGAAACATGCTGGTCACATAAACGCCAACCGCCAGCACCAGCAGGACTTGCAGCAGCAGCGTCACCGGCGGAAACACCAGCCGCACCGTCCAGTGGGAAAACCAGGTGACGGGCACCTCGTCTCGCTGGCGCAGCGCGGCATAGCGGCAGACAAAGCGGCGCAGATGCCCCAGCAGCCCGTAGAGGCTGAGCGCTACGACCAGAATTATCCCGCCCATGATCAGGGCACGGCGCTGATAGCTGGGCGATCGCTCCATTTGCGCATGGCTCAGGGTCTGCCTCAGCTCCTCAGCCCACACTTCGGCCTGCTCCTGGGGCGGCAGGTTGATCATCCCCAGGTCCTGGTTGGTCACGGTCAGCAGGTGGCGATCGTTGACCCGCAGCGTCGTGGCAGAATTTTGGGGCACCACCCGGACCATAATGGGCTCTGACAGGGGCGTTTGCTCAATTTCCTCCTGCAGGACCTGATTGGCGAAGTCGGCCCGAAATTCTGCAGGGAAGCCGTCAATGCCGTGGAGGTGGAACAGCTTCCGGCCATCGACAACAACGGCGGCAGGGCTATCGGCGGCAGCTTCTGCCACCCCATCGACTCCCCCATCCACCGTAACAGCAGCCGGTGCTTCTGCGGGTGGGGGCTCCGTCGCAGTCACTGGCGCGCTTCCTAGCCAGGTGCAAAGCCAGGTACACAGCAGCAGTAGGAGGAGGGCGATCGCCCTGGTCATCCACTTTCTGGGGAGATTGGACACGGGGAGGGAGGGACGAGCCATCAGCAGTGATCCGCAAGGGGTCATCCACCAGTAAATCGAATTATCGTGAGTCTGGCTTGAACCTTTGTTTAAATTGATCTAAATCTATTGATCTAAATCTATAGCGATCTTCAATTGATGGAGTTTCACGCCTTTACTCGATGCTAACGCCCCCAAAAGTCTTGGCCCGGGAGCGGGACGCCAGCGGGGCTTGTTCAATCCGGCGCGTCTTCACCTGATGGGCCTGGAAATGCTGCTGCCAGAGGGCGGGGGCATCCAGGGTCTCGCCACCGTGGGCGGTGATGCGTTTGCGCACCTGGCAGAGGACCGGGGTGTTGACGCAGGCTCCGGCGATGATTACCTGGCCTTTGGTCAAAGCCGGGAGTTCCTTCAGCAAATCCCGCCCCGCCGCCTCGACGCCGTACTTGAGGCTGTCCTGATCGGTGGGGTTGACGATGCGCATGAGAAACTGGCTCATGCACTGGGAGAGCACGTCAGAGTCGAGCTTGCCCGGTCGCTGGGTAATCAGCCCCACCCCCAGGCCAAACTTGCGGCCCTCGCTGAGGATGGTGCGGACAATCATCTTGCAGCGGGACGGCTCGTGGGCCGGAGCGAAGCGGTGGGCCTCTTCGATCAGGATAAAGACGGGGTAGGGCAGGTAGTTTTCGTCATCCGGCTCGATTAGCTCCTTCACGGTATTCATGCGGGCGTGGTTGGCCTGCCGCAGCACCGCCGCGCAGATCACCTGCTGCTCCTCCTGGCTGATTTCGCTCATTTGCAGCACTGTCACCTGCCCCGGCTCAAACAGGGATTTGGGGGAGAGGTGCTCAAACGGGTGGAAGTAGGGCGATCGCGCCAGTCGGTCCAATTTCCACTCCAATGCCGGAGCCGAGGAGCCTACCTTCTCGTTGCCGTCATCGTCCTGG